>JAFGDC010000335.1 GCA_016932295.1 candidate division CSSED10-310 bacterium | reverse complement strand
CGATTCTTGTCCTCGCGCCTGATTCCTATCGTCGCCATCCGATCACCTCCCGTGTGAGCTGAACGCCCCCCAACCCAACGTTCTTGACTGGGAGAGCTGAGTATGCGGCTGCTCAGTTCATTCATGGACGGAAAGAGCCTACCCACTCGAATAGGGCTTTGCAAGCGAAAACGAATCACCTGAATGCGGTTGGAACCGTGGGGTGACGCGGTGAATATTTTATCCGGCCAGGTGCGCCGGCATTGGTCCGGGATTCGTGTTTCTCCGGATGCGCCGGATTGGTGCCATACCGGTCCCGGGTGCTTCTTTCCCAATGGACCGATGATCAATCGCCACGTTCCGCCGGGCCGGCCGCCTGGGAACGAAGGAAGGTTGACAAACACAGCGTGACTGTTACAACGTTGACGTACGCCGGATTTTCCACATGAACGACTCACATCGGGGGGGAAAACGTGAAACCATCAGACAAAAGATCATTACACGAAAGTGCCGGAGTCACCTCCATGCCGACGATATCGGAACATGGTGTCAGGATGGTGACGGGTGCGTTTGTATCGGTCATGGTTCTCGGATTATGCGTGAGCATGGTGTTCGCAACGCGCACCGCCGCCGGTTTTTATCTCGACGACAGCATGCTGCAACGCCCCACGCCGACGCCCACACCGTTACCCGGACCGGTGATGATCGCGGAGCTACCCTGCACGCAGGGTACCGCCAACAGCGTGGCATGGAACATGGTGAGCGGAGCTGTCGGATACCAGGTGCAATGCGCCAGGGATCCCAATTTCCTCTACATTCATGAGACCAGTTCCTGGATCACCGGACTGTCTTACGGTTTCACATCTCTCAGTGACGGCTTGCTGTATTTCTATCGTGTGCGCGGGCGGACCGCCACGCAGGCGGGTGACTGGTCGCTTATGGAATATTCCATGCAGGATGCGGAAACACCGGACAGCCAGGTCATGCCGCTGCCGATGGTCTGTCCACCGGTGTTTCCGGTCACCGTCGCCTCCTGGGATTCAGCCTGCGGCGTGGCGTTTTACAAGGTTTATTATCGGCGTGACAGCAGTCCCTGGCTGCAATACAACGGTACATTCCTGGATCCCAGCTTCATTTTCGACAGTTCCTCCACGGGTGGAGACGGTTTTTACGAGTTCTATTCAGTGGCCGAGGATGAAGCCGGCAACATCGAAGCGGCGCCGGTGTTTCCCGATGCCTACACCCTGGTGAGCAGCGTTCCCACGGCGACGCCCACCCGGACTCCCACCATAACGCCCACCGCTACTCCTTCCAGCACTCCCACGCCGGCACCCACCGGCCCCACCGGCACACCGAGCCCGGACCCGTCCAGCACGCCGTTCCCCAGCGGCGATACCTGCGAAGAACCGGCGGTGCTGACGATGAACGGCGGGACGGTCACCGGCGACACCTGCCCCTATATGGATGATTATGACCCGCAGGCCTGTCTCGTACCGTCCGAAGCGCCGGACATGGTCTTCGAGATGGTGCTGGATGAGTGTTATTCTGAAGTGACCGTCTGTCTGACCGCCGATTTCGATGCCATCATGTACCTGCGGGTGGAATGTCCCGGCGATCCCGCCCAGGACCTGCTCTGTTCCGATGAGATACTGGCGTCATGCGAAATCGCCGATCCGGGCTGCGGCTATCCATATGGAGAGGAAATGGAGCTGACGGAACTCGGGCCGGGCACCTATTACATTTTTGTCGATGGGTACCAGACGCAATGCGGCGCTTTCTGTCTGGCGGCAACCGGCAGTCTCGGCTGCGAAGCGCCGGATTCGTGCCCCGGCCTGATGGTGACGGTGCCGTCCGGACCATTGTACGGGAATACCTGCCCGGAACAGAACCTGTACAACGGTTCCTGCAATTCGGGCACAACTTCGCCGGACGGTGTATACGGTTTCACTCTCGACCGCTGTTACGAGAACGTCAGCCTGTGCCTTGGTGCATCGTTCCCCGCGGTGCTCTATTTGCGCGCCGATGATTGTGAAGCCGGGATCGAACTCGGTTGTTCGAACACTCCCGGTGCGTGCGATGGAGAGTGTCCGGCCAAGCTGTTCACGAGACGGCTGGATCTGCCGTTGTTGCTCCCCGGCACCTATTATGCCTTTGTCGATGGCGCCGGCAACGATCTCTACTGTGGCGGCTATTGCCTGGAGATCGATGGAACCGCCATGCCGCCGATTGCCGGCGACGCTTGCGCCGCGCCGATCTCCATCGCTGTGAATGAATCGGTCTCGTCCCATGACACCATTTGCGCGCTGGATGATCTCGAAATTCAAGGCTGCGGCGTGAGCGGCGGCGGCAACGACATGGTGTTCCAGGTCGACCTTTCCTGCTCGTACGACCTGGATATCAGGGTGATTCCCGACGGGTGGGATGCGGCGCTGGCGGTCAGACTCGACGAGTGCCTCTCACCGGCCGCGGAAATCGCCTGCGCACACAACAACGGTGCCGGCGGCATGGAACTCCTTGCATTGGATGACATGAGCGGCACCCTGTATGTCATCGTGGACGGTGTGGCTGCGGACCAGGCCGGCACATTCACCATCGAGGTCGACGGCGTCATGAGCAACCATTGTGCCGATCCCGTCCAGGTCGCCTGTGGCGATACCCTGTACGATCAGCAGCTCGACGAGCAGTGCAATGTGTTCGGTTATTATGACTGCGATCCATCGAATTATTACGCCACCGGCGAGAAGGTTTACTGGCTCAGGACGGCGCCGCCACCCAAGTACAGCGTCCAGGCCACCATCTATAACGAGGCTTCAGACTATCTCGCGGTCTTCATCCTTGACACCTGCGATCCTCTCACGTGCCTGGACGGGGGTGGTCCCCTTGCGAGTGCGGTTACCAATGAATCCGTCTATATCGTGGTGGATGGGATCGCCGGCACTGCGCCGCTGGATTACTCCCTCGAAATCCGTTGCCTGTCACCCACGCCGACTCCTACCAATACTCCCACCGCCACCAGGACACCGACCGCGACCTTGACGCCGACGATCACGATAACACCAACTCCGGCACCTATTCCGGTCCTGTCCCACGGCGGCTGGCTGAGCCTGCTCCTGATCGGGATGACGGCATTGCTCGCCCTCCGCGGGCGACCGCGCGCGGATTCACGTTTGGCGAGGTGACCGGGTCGTGCAGGTATGAGTCTGCGCGGCAAGCAACTGGATGATCTTGTCCGGCGCTGGATGGCGCGACGCGACCGGAGTATTTTCCGCCGCATCAGGCGACTCCATCGCGGTTACTTCCGCCAGATGATCTCCCGTCTGCCGGCTGCGTTCATACCGGGCCAGGAACTGGGAGAATTAAGCGATGAAGTGTTGGTGCGATTCACTTCGGACCGCGCAATCTTCGGCGGAGAAACACCGTTTGAACTGCTGGTGGCGCGAAATTATCCCGCCGCCTACTTCCTGTATTTCAGCGGCGATTCCGCCGGCCGGAAAGTCCTTGTCCGGATTGGCGGCCTGGTCTCGGAGCAATTTACCAAGTCAAGAAATCAGTACAAACACGTGACTCATGTGTTGCGCAAATACTTCAGAGTGATGCAGCGCCAGGGTCCGATGCGTTGGTACGGATTGGAGGAATGGGCTGATCCGCGGCCGGGAATGGAATTGACTTACGACCGCATGAAGAAGCTGGCTCTGGCGGTTGCGGAGGAAACCGGCAGGCACCGGCAGGTGGAGTGCCTGCTGAAGCTGGTCGGATATCCGCTGCTGGCTTCGCAGATCGCTGAAATAATAAAATTGACCGAGGGTTTCCCGCCGCGCATGGTGTCGATCCTGCCGGGCGGAGAGCAGGATTCGGGAGGTTGGAACGAGGAGTCGGTGGAAGACCTGCCTGTCGCCTCACCGCGGTTACCCATGCGAGAGCGTGAACTGGCGGAGATTGTGACAACGCTGGTCGACGGCCTGGATCCCGTGGATGCCTTCGTTTTGAGCCGGAGGTATGGCACGCCACTGGGGGAGAATCAGCGGAAAGGGCCGGTGGCGTTTGAGAGGATCGCTGCGGAGTTGGCTGATCGCGGTGTGTCGTTGACCGGTGAAGCGCTGCGGGTCAGGGAACGCAAGATATTGATTAAATTGAGGACGGTCTGCGAGCAGTTCGTGCCGGAGGAGTGGGAGACGTTCGTGGATTTGCTTTTGGAATTGGCCAGGAAGCGGCCCTTATCATGACAGTATGACTGTGATGGAATGCAGGACAGTTGAGGAATTACTGGGACTCTATGTGGATGGCCGGTTGGATCCTGTCGAGGCGCGACAGGTACGCCGTCACGTGGAATCCTGCGCCGCCTGCGCGACGCGGTTGGGTTTACTGCTGCAGGAGAGAACCGCCACGGGTGGCTTGCAGGCGATTGTCGTGAGCAGGGAAGAGCCATTCGGCCAATGTTTTTCGGACGATACTATGCAAAGGGTGCTTGATGGGCGTTTGACGGCGGAGGAGATGGAAATCGCCGGCGCGCATATCGAGGCGTGCCCGGTGTGTGCCGCCGCATGCGCCGCTATGGCTGGTGAACGGGCGGGGGCGAGGTTGCCGCGGTCCATGCCTTCGCTGAAGCGTTTGCTGGCGCCGGTGGCGGCGGTGGCCGTGACCGTTGTGGCGGTGATCGTGCTGAGTCTCGGTGGCGACATTGCCGCCACGCGATTTCCTGCGTTCTCGTATCCTCAGCCCTACACGATGAAAGGCGCTGCCCAGGATGAACTGGAGCAGCGGATCGTGCGCGCCTGGAGCACGGAACAGTGGTCCTTGGTTGGGGGGCTGCTTGGCGAATTGCGGGAACTCAGGCCGGATCTGCCCGCCACCGGTTTGTTCATGGGTGTGGCGCTGCTGCGTGACGGGCGGCCGGGTGAAGCGCTGGACCTGTTGACGGAGTATTGTGTGCGTCCCGACCTGGGCGATTTGTTGCGAGCCAGGTTTTATCTTGCCCTGGCCGAGGCGTGCAGCGATTTGAATCGCTGTGCGGAGACGCGGCAAGCACTGGCTGATGCCCGGCGCCTGCATCCGCCCTTTGGTGAATCCATAGAAGCGATCCTGGTACAACTTGAACAACAGGGCTGCGACTGACGCTGGAATGACCCCCTGGCGCCGCAGGAAACGTGTAACGTCGCAGGAAACGTGTAACGTCGCAGGAATCGCGTGGCGCCGTAGGGAGCGCGTGGCGCCAGCGTAGGGAGCGCGTGGCGCCAGCGTAGGGAGCGCGTGGCGCCAGCCGCGCCCTGGTTCTCGCGGCGGGCCCCGCCGCGGCACCGTTGTGGTCGTGAACGATTGCAGCGGTGCCTTTATTTCTCGATTTTCCACAGTTCTGATTCGTCTGTGTTTCACCCGGCTTCATTTATTTTGGTATCTTTTCTCCCGATTTCCTTGCTTTCCCCCCGCGGAGTGAATAAAACCACCTGATTTGGACTCCTGGTTTAACCGAACGTGCGAGTTCGTCGCGGCGCCAGATCGGTGATCGTGTCGAAGGTGTCTCGCCATTACTCATACGGAGGAAACATGAAGAGCGTGGTTTTCGGAGTGACACTCTTTACCCTGCTCCTGGGGCTGGGTCTGGTTCATGCGGCGGATTGGTACGTGCCGGCTGATTTCATGACCATCCAGCAGGCAATCGACGATCCCATGGTTATGCCTGGTGACATGATCCATGTCGCCGACGGGATCTACTACGAGAACATCAACTTCAACGGCAAAGATCTCATCCTCATGAGCGATGGTGGGTACGGCAATTGCACCATCGACGGCGGCGGCATGGGACCGGTGATCTCCGTGGTGAACGGCGAAATGAACGCCATGATCATGGGTTTCACTATCACGAACGGCTATAACTACGGTTATGGCGGCGGTGTTTCCTGCATGTTTTCCACGGTCTACATCGACAGTTGCCATATTGCCAACAACCAGGCCTACGACGGAGCTGGTGTGGCCTTTTTCATGACCGAGGGTTATATCTCCTTTAACTGGATCGAGAGCAATTATGCCGATGAAGTTGGTGGTGGCATCTACGTCGAGAGTTGCTACCCGAATATTGATGGCAACACCCTGGAGAACAATTACGGTTCGATGGGTGGTGGCGGCATCGCCTGCCGGTTTTACGGGGATGCGAGCATTCAGGGGAACACGATCGACATGAATTCCAGCAATCAGGGCGGCGGGATCTATGTCTATGACGCTTCACCCTGGATTGCGATGAACGATATTTCCTTCAATGAAGGGATGACGGCGGGCGCGGGTCTCTATTTCGAAAATTCATTCGCCTCCGTGAGTAACAATCAGGTCTACGCCAATGGCTACGGCATGCCTCCGTGGGTCGGCGGCGGCATGCACATCGCCAACTGCGGCAGCATGATGATCGACTCCAACTACGTGTTCGACAACAACGCCGGCATCGGCGCGGGAATGTATGTCTATAACTCCGCGGTATCCATCTTCAGCAACACCATCGAAAACAACAACATGATGATGTGGGGTATGGCCGGCGGCGGTATTTACTGCGAACAATCGGGATCGTTGGACATCACGGCCAACAGCATTCGTTCCAATCAAGCCGATGAAGGCGCCGGTATCTACTGTAGTTACGCATCACCATATATTATGGACAACGATATTGAATACAATCAGGGTAACAGCAGCGGCGGTGGGATTTACTGTTATGAATCCAATCCCATGATACAGGGCAACAACATCCGCGACAACTACTCCTCGACCGGCGGTGGCATGTACCTGTACGCTTCATCACCGGAAATCGGCACCTGGGCCACGAATTATATTGATCAGAACAGTGCCTCCGAGGGTGGCGGTATCTACTGCTACGGTTCTTCACCCTACATCGTCATGAACTCTATCAGCATGAACGATGGAGGCATGAACGGCGGCGGCATAGCCTGTTTCGGCGGCTCTGACCCCATGATCGATGGTAACATCATCCAGAGCAATCACGCTGATCATGGCGGTGGAATCTGCTGCCAGGATTCCAATCCCGTGATTTCAGGCAACCAGATTTCGGACAACAACAGTGGGATGTGGACCATGTACGGAGGTGGCATATACTGCTATGGGTCCAGTCCTTCGATTTTTTCGAATTACATCAATTACAATTCAGCGGACAACGGTGGCGGTGTTTACTGCTCCGGCGGTTCACCCAGTATCGTTTCCAACACGATCGACAGCAACAACATGATGATGTGGGGTATGGCCGGCGGCGGTATCTCCTGTGAGTCCGGCGCCACACCCGACATTGCCGGCAACACCATCACCTACAACTTCAGCTCGATGGGCGGCGGCATCTACTGCTACGATTCCACTCCCACCATAGATGACAACTACATCCAGTACAATGAGACGTACGGCTACGGTGGCGGCATCTGCCTGTACATGGCTTCTCCGGAAATCGGCCTCAATATGCCCAACACCATCAGTGACAACCGCGCTGATATGGGCGGCGGCATCTATTGCTACGCTTCATCACCGATCATCGTGTCAAACACGATCAGCGGCAACAACATGATGATGATGATGGGCATGTACGGCGGCGGAATTTCACTCGAGGCCAACTCGAACGCCATCATTATCGGCAACTCGGTTTATTACAATTACGGTGACCATGGCGGCGGCATCTACTGCTATGATTCTTCGCCGATGATCGACAGCAACAGCATCAGCGACAACCAGGCGCCCATGATGGGCGGTGGTCTCTATTTCTCGTACTCCATGGGTGATGTCACCGGCAACCAGATCACCAACAACAACATGTCGGGCTGGGCCATGCACGGCGGCGGTATCGCCTGTGAAAACGGCGCGGATGTGTTCATTGCGGGTAACACCATCGAGAACAACGGCGCGGACAGTGGCGGCGGTATCTACGTCATGAGCAGTTCACCCGATATTCTGAGCAACTCCATCAGCATGAACAACAGTTCGTTCTGGGGCATGAATGGCGGCGGCATCTACTGCTATGACAGTTCCTCCACGATCGAAGACAACAGCATCAACGACAACTCGTCCGATCAGGGTGCTGGCATCTACTGCGACGGCGGCAGTCTGCTTACTATTCGTGCGAACACGATCAGCTATAACGGCACCTACATGATGACCCCCATGATCGGTGGCGGGATCTACTGTGGTAGTAATAGTGATGCCTTGATCACGGACAATTATCTCGAATGGAACCGCGCATCCTCCGGTGCTGGCATCTTCATTAATTACGCCATGCCGACGATTTCCGGCAATAACCTGATTGGGAATCAGGCGGACAGTGAAGGCGGCGCCATCTCCTGCTACGATGCCGCGCCCGACATCGGCGGCGGCGCCACCAACTATATCTCGAGTAACTACGCCGGTATGTATGGTGGTGGTATTTTCTGCTACGGATCTGGCTCGTCACCGGCGATATTCGGAAACCAGATCGATTCCAACTTCGCCGGCGACAGCGGCGGCGGAATCTATTGCATGAGCGATGCCGCTCCGACGATCTCCGCCAATACCATAGAGTACAATGAGGTCATGATGATGATGGGCGCTGGCATCGCCTGTGACAGTGCATCACCGGTCATCTCCGGCAACACGATTTCCAGCAACGGCATGATGAGCACCATGCTGGGCGGTGGTATCGCCTGCACCAACAGCAGCGCTCCAATGATTTCCGGCAACGACCTTGTGGGCAATGCGGCCGCGGACGCCGGCGGCGCTATCTATTGTTCCGACGCCTCGCCACTCATCGTCCGGAACACCGTATCCGGCAACATGGCGATCGTCGGCGCCGGCATCCATGTCACCGCCGGCGCTGCTCCCATCATCTCCGTCAATGAGATTATGTCCAATACATGCAGTTCGCAGGGCGGCGGCATCGCCGTAGATGGCGCTTCGAATCCGGTAATCACCAACAACCTCGTCGCGGGCAATCTCTGCGGCTCCACCACCGGCGGCGGCGCCATGGACTTCCGGGACAGCAGTGTGGTGGTGGTGGCCGATAACACCGTTACGGGCAACGAGAGCGATTTCATCGGTGGTGTGTACGGCTCCTATTCCGTCGATGTCACCTTCATCAACACTATTGTCTGGGGTAACACCGGTTCGACCGTCAATGAAGTGGGGTTGGATCAGAATTCGACCTTCAGTTTTTCGTACAGCGACGTCGCGGGTGGTCAGGCCGGCGTGTACGTGGAGCCCGGCAGCCTTTTGAACTGGATGGCCGGCAACATCGACCTGGATCCGCTGTTCGCCTCCGGTCCTGACGGCGCGTATTACCTGAGTCAGATTTCCGCCGGTCAGGCGGCGACCAGTCCCTGCGTGGACAACGGAGAAGATGCGGCGGTGTTGACATGCTTCACCACTGAGCTCGGCACCGAATGCATGGATACCTATACCACCCACACCGGCAGTGTCGCGGATCTGGGCACGGTGGATATGGGCTACCATTACGAGGGTGGCATTGCCTG
>JAFGDC010000334.1 GCA_016932295.1 candidate division CSSED10-310 bacterium | reverse complement strand
TCCGCCTGGTTCCTGTAGCAGACTGTGAGCCATACGCACTGCATCTGTGTTCACAGGGCGACACAGTGTCTTTCAAACTGATCCCGGTACTACCACCGGCAGACAGAGTCCGAGCCGGAATCCTTATGTCGAAACGAGACGGGATGACCGAAAGTTGACAAGATAACGTGAGTTTTCTATGCTTTTTTTTCTATCCCCTGCCGGATGAGGGACATGGGGCTGAAAGAGGTGTCATGGAAGTCCTCCGCGATCCAAAACCGGTTCCCAAGGAGTGGTCATCGGCCATCGTGACGATCGGCAACTTTGATGGAGTTCATATCGGCCACCAGCGAATCTTGATCAGCATGGTGGAGACCGCCGCCAGGACCAGCGAGAATTGCACGGTGATCACGTTCGATCCCCATCCCCTGTCGATACTCCGGCCGGAGCGTGAATTTCAGCTCATCATGACCTTGCAGGACCGTCTCGATCACCTGGCCGCACAAGGCATCGAGCGCGTGGTGATCTACAGTTTCACACCCAGACTGGCCATGCTGAATCCGACGGAGTTCCTGACGAAGATGCAGGCGGAGTTCAAGCCCAAGACCATTTACATAGGGCACGATTTTCGTTTCGGCCATGGTCGCAGCGGAGACTATTCGTTCTTGCAGCGTGCCGGTCGCCAGGCTGGTTTCACCGTGGAGCGCATCCCTGCTATCAGTTTGCAGGGGCAGGTGGTGCACAGTTCGGTCATCCGTTCCCACATTCGCCAGGGAAATCTGGATGCGGCAAGGCGCATGCTGGATCGTCCCCATTTCCTCCGGGGTATGGTGGAAATTGATCGCGGAGTGGGGCGGACACTGGGGTATCCCACGGCCAATCTGAAGCTGGGCGATGTCGTTCTGCCTCCGGACGGTGTTTACGCCACCTTCGCCTCATGGGGATCTCACCGTCGCCGGGCGCTGACCTACATTGGCATGCGGCCGACCTTCGGAGGCCGGGAACGGGTTTGTGAGAGCTATCTGCTGGACAGCGCCGAAGACCTGTATGGAGCGGAGATGAAGGTGGAATTCATGGCTTTTCTCCGGGAAGACCGTTCATTCGCCTCATCCGAAGCACTCGTGGAACAGATCGACAAGGACCTCCAGCATGGCCTGGAAGTGTTCGCCGAAATGAGTGAAAACACGCTTACGATTTGATGCGCGCCTGTCCATCCCCGAGTTGCCTGCCGCCATGAATGCGTATGGTGTCTGATCGTCTCGGTCCACGGCAAGGTGCATCCCCTGACCTGGCGCCTGTCGGTTCTGCCCTGTTCCGCGTGTTGATGTGACTGCTCCGCGGCCGACCCGCGGGGCGATCACCCGGTTTCATGGTCCGGAACATGTGCCGGACCACGAACCGCGCGGCAATAACAGATTCCGTCAGAAACCATGCTTCAATCCATCGCCGGGTTTTTTACTGTTTGAGAGCAGGGAACTCTCGATAAAACGTTCACCACAATGGTGACAAAACGCCCGGTGGGAAGCTGTCGAGTGTATCCCTCTCTAGGGATCGTCTCCAGGGGTCGCGTCGTTAGGGGTCGTACTTGGAATCTACTACTGTTGGCTGAGATTCATTGGCACCCCCAGTCTTATGGCGATGACAACGAGTGCGTTTCCCCACCGGGGTCGTACCTGGAATCTTGTATTCTTCGATGAGAAGCGTTGACACTCGAGGACTTACGTCGGCCATTTTTTTCAGTCAAGTCGAATCACTGATTTTGACAGGCAGATTGCTTCATGGCCGGACACCGGATGCTCCGAGTGCGGAGCCGTATGCCTGAAATGCGTCCATCAGACCTGCATGACACCCCTTCCAATCAAAGGCGTTGGATTTCAGCGATGTCACACCTGTTTCTTTTTCACACCACCCGGGTTACAATCAATCGCCCGGAACAACAAGGAGAGAGTGAGTTATGAGAATAGCGGTAGCTTCCGATCATGCCGGCTGGGCACTCAAGCAGGTGGTATTGGATCATCTGAGAGCGCGTGGCTTCACGGTTGACGACCTCGGTCCCGAGGACTGCGCTAGGGTGGATTACCCGGATTACGGCGAGCAGGTTGCCCGAGCGGTGGCCGGCGGCGCGGCTGATCTGGGCATAGCGCTGTGTGGAACCGGGATCGGAATGAGTATGACGGCCAACAAAGTCCCGGGTATCCGAGCCGCTTTGTGTAATGAAATCTACATGGCGAAGATGTCGCGCCGCCACAACGATGCCAATGTCCTGTGCCTGGGCGGGAGGGTTATAGGTCCCGAGGTGGCGCTGGAGATCGTGAACGTGTGGCTTGCTGAGCAGTTTGAAGGTGGCAGGCATGCCGGTCGGGTTGCGAAGATCAACCGGCTGGACGGCTGAATGACCGGGGACCACCGGTCGGAATCAATCGAGAGCAAGTCCGGGAGAAGCGTATGAAATGTCCATTCTGTGGTCACCTCGAGGACAGGGTGCTGGATTCCAGGTCGGTGCGTGAAGGCGAAGTGATTCGCCGGCGCCGGGAATGTGAATACTGCGGCCGGCGTTACACAACCTATGAGCGGGTGGAAGATATCCCCTACATGGTGATCAAAAAGGATGGCAGGCGCGAGCCGTTCGATCGCGTTAAATTGCTCAATGGGATCCTCAAGGCCTGCGAAAAACGCCCCATCGGCCCATCGGCTGTCGAGAAGATCGTGGAAGGCGCCGAAAGTCTTGCGCATTCCAAGCCGGATCGCGAAATCGCTTCCCGGGAACTTGGTGAATTCGTGATAGACGAGTTATACAAGCTGGATGGGATCGCGTATATCAGATTCGCCTCCGTGCACCTCACGTTCAAGGATCTGGATCACATGATGGAGGCGATTCAGTCCTTTCTCGCCAGGAACAAGCAATAAGCATCAATCATCCATAAATTCACGGGTGAGATAGCAACTTTTTTCGATTTCCGCCGATAACCAGGGTGAATGCACCAGCCGGTCGGCCGCGCTGCCGCCGGTACCTTGTTGTAACCTGTAGAAACGGGAGTCGAAATGAGCAGTGCAGACACCTTCGAAATAGTTGCGAAGCAACGTGTTCGCCAGCATGGTTTGCCTTTGCCCTTGTGTGGACACCCCTGGTTCACGCATGGTCCTCACCAGGCTGAAACAGGTGCGGTGACCAGCCGGCGATCGATGAACGCCAGGGTGCTTATCGGTATGCTGGTGCGCTGGTCCCGAGCGCTGGCCATGCTCCATCAGTACGGTTTCGTACATGGTCATATCACCTCGGACAGCCTCGTGGTCAACGGTGGTGAGGGTGGAATCCCCGTGGCGTCCCTGTGGCTTGGCACAGGCGCCCGCAGGATCATGGGCGATACTCGGAAAGCCGCCACCGGCGATGACTGGCGATGTTTGGGAGAGGCGTTGCGCCGCCGGCTCAGGGGCGCTGCCGGTGAGATCCAGGATTTCCCCTCCAGTGGTGTGGGGCGTGCCCTTCGCCGATTTCTGAACCGCCTCCTTCGTGGTGCCGTCCCGGCAGGGAGCGTGAGGGGACTGGATCGATGCCTGCGGGAGACGGTGCCCGAAGATGTGTTGAATGACTGCGAGCGCGAACGGGTGGAAATCGCCTTGCGGCGTGGAGCGCTGGGTATTGCTGACCAGTTGCAACACTGGCTCGATGATCACTCCCGCCGATGGCTTGAAGCGGAAGGGGATATCTGGTGGCTGGAGTTGCCCGAAGACAGTCACTGCCACATGGTGGTCACCTGGTGTTCGTTGAACCTTGCGGGTGACGGAGATGGGGACACGGGGGATCTCGGTATCATCACCTGTGGCGGGGAGGCGGAACAGGCTGAAGTCTGCCCTCCGGCCACTACCACCGTGATCCACGGGTTGCGCATTGAAAACGCCCCCACAAACAGGTTGACGGTCATTCTGGAACGGTTGCGCGAGCGCGGTCTGCCGGTAATCGTGATCGGCTCCATGGCTTCCGGTTTCGCCTTGTTGAGCGGACCCGTGTCGGCGCGACGGTTCAGCCCGGGACCACTGTCTGAGAGCGCCGTCAAGGCTGATGTGATCAAGCTGTTTCCTGACCTTTCCGGGGCTTCGCTGGTAGCCGGAATGATCTATCGTGAGACGCTTGGTGATCCGATTCTCACTGGTCGGTATCTTCAGCATCTGATCCATGAGGGGGTGTTGTCGCCGGATCGTGGGGTGTTCCGACATGTGCGGGTGAACCGGCTGTTACC
>JAFGDC010000333.1 GCA_016932295.1 candidate division CSSED10-310 bacterium | reverse complement strand
CGATGCCTGCGCAACTCATCGAAGACCGCCTGTTCGGGAATCCCCAGCCTGGCCGCCACGTGTCCGATATAGGCCGACCGGCGTGCGGTGCTGCGCAATAACGCCAGATAGGGGATGATGTCAGCGAGGTTCCGTATCCGGGCATCGGGATCGGTGGCCGGCCGCCGTTCGCTGACGATCCTGATGATGAAATCGATGGCTGGCAACGCTTCGTCCAGGAAGTGCCGGATTCCCTCCTGGCCAGCATCCCGCACCATGTCGTCCGGGTCCTTGCCGATGGGGAGAACAATCACCCTGACTTCGGGGTAATCCTCTTTCAGCAGCAGCTCGACGCTGCGCATGGCCGCCTGCCTGCCGGCATTATCCCCGTCGAACAGGAGATGAACGGTGGACGTATAGCGTCTCAATAGATGGATCTGATCGCTGGTCAGGGCTGTCCCAAGCGGTGCGATCACATTGGCGATGCCGGCCTGGACCAGTGCCACCACATCCATGTACCCCTCCACCAGGATGGCGTGTTCCTGGGTGTGGATGGCTTTCTTGGCGAGATTAAGTCCGAACAGGAGGTGGCCCTTCTGGAACAGCGGTGTTTCAGGAGAGTTCAGGTATTTCGGTTGACCGTCGTCGAGAAGTCGTCCGCCGAATCCCACCACCTGTCCGAACGGATTGTGGATGGGGAGCATCATGCGGTCTCGAAAACGGTCGCCGGCCCCTTGCTCATAAAGCTGTACCAATCCCGCCCTGGCCAGCAGGGATGCCTGGAAACCCAGCTTGATCAGGTGCCGGCTTAACAGGTTCCCCGGTGGCGCATAACCGATCTGGAACTGTTCTATGATTGCCGGTGAAAGTTTCCTGGCCTGCAGATACCGCCAAATCGGCGCCTCCGGATGCGAGCGCAGGCTGGCGGTAAAGAAGTCCAGGCTCTGCTGGTGCGCTTCCATCATCAATTCGCGCTCATCCCTTTGGCGGGTTTCCTCTTCTGTCTCCGGCCTGGTTTCGATCTCCATGCCGACGCTGTGGGCCAGCAGCTTGACCGCCTCCACGTAACGCAGCCCGTCGCGGAGCATCACATACTTGATGGCATCTCCGCCTTTGCCGCATCCGAAACAGTAAAACATCTGCTTGTCAGGGTGAACGAAAAATGACGGTGTTTTCTCGGAATGAAATGGACAAAGCCCCTTGAAGCTTCTCCCGCTGCGTCGCAGTTTCACATGTTCCGAGATGATGCCGAGGATATCCACCTTGCGCCGGAGTTCATCCAGTACCTGGTCGGGGATGCGGTACATGTTCACAGCGCCAATGTGACCACGGTCACACCGCCGCCCCCCTCGGATGGATCGCCGGTGCGCTGACCGGCAACATGGGGATGCTTCTCCAGGAATTTGATGACCGCCTTGTGCAAGCGCCCGGTGCCGAAGCCATGAACAATGGTGACTTCCGGGTACCGGTTGCGATAGGCCAGGTCGAGGTACCGCTCCATCGCCCGTTCGGCCTCGGGGACCCTGTAACCCAACAAATGTAGCCGCGATGGCAGCGCCTGGACCTCCTCCAGGCTGTCGGTGTTGACCGTCACCACTCGTTCCATCCGCTTGTCCGGCGGACTCTCGAGTATCTTCAAGTCCGCGGCTGCCGCGGTAATGCGCTTGCCGCCAACCATCACCTGGACCGTCTCACCGTTCCCGGCGATCGACTCCACCCGGCCCTGCGACCGTAACGGCGCGATCCAGACCAACGCCGCCGGGACAATCCTGCCCTCCTGCACGACCGGAGGTTCCACCGCCGGCAACTGGTCCTCGATGGCGTGGCGCGATACGTTCAACAATTCTTTGAATTCCTGCCTCGTCTGCTGCGTGATTCTGTCCGACTTGGCTCTGGCCAGCAGTTCCTCGAACGCCACTCTGAACCTGCGATGCAGTTCCAGCGCTTCCTGGCGCAGTCTGGCCAGCTCCCGTTCACCCTGGATTCGCGCCTCCTCGAGCGCTCTCGAGCGCCGCTCGAGGAGTTTGTCGGCGTCGACTTCCTTGCCGCGAAGGCGTTCCATCGATTCATCCAGTTCATGTCGCTGGTTCTGAAGGGCGTTGATCAATTCCTCGCGATCCAAATCACTGCGGTCGAGTAACTCACACGCCCGCCTTACCAGTTGTCTTGGGAACCCCAATCCCTCGGCGACTAAAAACGTATAGCTCTTGCCGACCTTACCCACATTCAAATGATAGGTGGGAGACAGTTCCTGCTCGTCGAAGTCCATGCAGGCGTTGACAATGTCATCCCGCAACTGGGCGAATCCCTTGATCCGGTCGTGGTGTGTGGTGGCTACGGTAATGGTGCGCCGGCGCAACAACTCCTCCAGAATGGCGATACCGAGCACACCGCCCTGATCGGGATCGGTACCGGCTCCCAGTTCGTCCAATAACACCAGGGAACTCTCGTGGGCACCGTCCAGGACTCGCTTGATATTGAGGATGTGCGCGGAAAAGGTGCTCAATGATGCCTCGATGGACTGCTCATCACCGATATCGGCGAATATCCTGGAGAACATGGGAATGACGCTGTCTCCCTGGGCGGTGATGGGTATCCCGCTTTGCGCGAGGAGCACCAGCAGCCCCACCGTTTTGAGTGCCACGGTTTTACCACCCGCATTGGGTCCGGATATCACCACCGCTGGCCGGGACGGATCCAGTTCGATATCCAGTGGCACCACTTCCCGCCGGTCGCCTTCGGCAACGTGGCGCTGCCGGGCGAGCAAGAGTGGATGCCGGGCCAGGCGCAGCTCCAGTCGGCCCCGCTCCACCACCTTGGGAATTCTGCCGTGATAAACCTTCGCAAAGGCGGCTTTGCAGTGAATGATATCAAGGTGAACGAGCGCCTCGAACCCCGCCGCCAGCATCTCGCGATGCACGCGAAGGATGTCCGTCAAACCGAGCAGGATGCGGTGCTCTTCCGCCTTCTCGCTGCTTTGCAGGGATACCAGGGCATTGTTCATGTTCACCGTTTCCTGGGGCTCGATGAACAAGGTGGCGCCGCTCGACGACTGATCGTGAATGATACCTTTTATGCGCCGCCGCTCTTCGATCTTCACCGGAATCACTAACCGGTTGTTGCGTAGGGTGGCGACCTGGTCCTGGAGTACTTCCGTCCCCGAATAGCGCTTCACCAGGCTGTACACTTTGGTCCGAATCTGATCCGTCAAGCGCCTCTGGGAATGGCGGATCTTCGCGAGCTGGGGACTGGCATCGTCGCGGACCATGGCATGCTCGTCCACGGCTGCCTTGATACCGAATTCGAGAGAACGTACCACCGCCAACTGTTCGCTGATGGCGTGGATGGCAGGAAAGGCATCGTGGCGCTTGTGAAAATAATCGCGCACCTCGCGCGAGTGCTCCAATAATCCCGCGATCCGGAGCAGTTCTTCCGGCGCGGCGGCGATCCCCTGCACACGCGTCTTGCCCAGGATCGGCATGATATCGGTAACCCGTGGGCGCGGCGGCTGCGATGTTTCTTCCAGCAACACCAGGTACTCGGCCACCTCCCTGAACGCAGCCTCAACCAGCGCCAACCGCTTTTCCGGCTGGAAGGCGGCAATCCGCTCACTGGTCACCTCGCTGGAAGCAAAGCCAGCCACCAGGCGCAGTACCTCGCCGTACTCCAGCACCTCCAATGCATGCGTGTTCATACCGCCACGATCCCTCCGGACTCGCAAAAACACAGATCAAACCTATGGCCCGACCTGAGACTTCATTACCTCAGGAATACCACCTTTGCCGGCATTCGAAAATGCCGGCAAAGAACGTTCCATCAGCCGTAGAGGATGTCTTGATCACGATTCGGGAAGGTAGAGTAGGCCCGGGTGCTTCAACTCGGGAGCCAGGCTCCCGGTCTTCAATAACTTCCTTGATGCTGCTTGCGCAGAAGTTTCAGGCGTTTCTTACGAGCCGCCAAAGCCTTGCGTTTCCGCTTCGTGCTCGGCTTCTCGTAATGTGCTCTCCGCCTGAGTTCCGACAAAACGCCGGCCTTTTCGACTTGCTTCTTGAATCGACGCAAGGCGTGCTCGAACGTCTCGTCGGGTTTGATGCGGATACCGACCATACTCCTGATCCCTCCCTTCTGAAGTCAGATTCGTCCCGGCGCATTCCACGCCAAAACGTTTCTGCAAGGTAATCCCCACCGCGGAGGTTGTCAAGGCCCTAAGCGGGATGATGTTCATTATCTTTGGCGGGAATCCCATCCCCACTCCACGGTGATCGCTGGTCCCGCCATGCTCCACTGAACGCCACCGGTGCCGCGCAAGGCCCCCGAACCGCCCCCGAAGCGCCTGGCATCGAACGGTTGACGAGCGGGGCTGAAGGGCGAACAATACAGTTGGTTCGATGAACCCTTGAACGGGGTGCTGATGACACTCACTGCGGTCCAACTCGATTTTACCCTCGAGATCACCGGTGCCGGCGCGGTAAAAGGCTTCGCCGGCGTCGCGCTGCGCGGAGCCCTGGGTAAATCCCTCCGCGCCCGGTGCTCCGCGCCGGGGCACTGCGGGACCTGCACCAGCCGCGACGGTTGCGCCTATGGTGACCTG
>JAFGDC010000332.1 GCA_016932295.1 candidate division CSSED10-310 bacterium | reverse complement strand
CCTGGCCGTCGCCCTGATCGCCGCCCTCCTCATGGTGGGTCGCGCCGACGGATTACCCGCGGAAGCATACCGCGCCCTGGGCATCTTCACTCTCTGCCTCTATCTCTGGGTCACCCAGATCATCCCTCTCGCCGCCACCGGGCTGCTGGCCATCGCCCTCGTTTCCATGATCGGCATTATGACGCCCGCCAGGGCGTTCTCCTTTTTCGGCAACAGCGCCGTCTTCTTCCTCCTGGGCGTCTTTCTCCTCACCGCCGCAATGATCCGCACCGGCCTCAGCAAACGCCTCACCCTCCTCTTCCTGGAACGTTTCGATCGCTCCCCCCGCTTCCTGCTCCTCGGCGTGCTGACGGCCAGCGCCGTGCTGGCCCTGTTCATGCCCGAACACGCCGTCGCCGCCATGATTTTTCCGGTCGTGCTGGAAGTGGTGAAGGCACTCGAGCTTAAACCATATGGAAGCGAGTACGGAAAGGCGCTCTTCATCGCCATGGGCTGGGGCGCCATCATCGGCGGCGTCGGCACCTTTCTCGGCGGCGCCCGTGCGCCCCTCGCCGTTGAGCTGCTCGCCAACTCCTACGGCATTCGCATAAGCTTCCTTCAATGGGCTGTCGCGGTCATGCCGGTCGTGCCCCTCATGCTGGTTCCCGCCTACTTCATGCTGTCCCGCAGCTTCCGCATGGACGTGACCGACGTCACCCGCGCCCGGCTCTTCCTCCAGAACGAAATCCGCCGCATAGGGCCGCCCTCCCCACGCGAATACCGCATGGGCGCACTCATGCTGCTCACCATCATCACCTGGGTGTTCCTCGGCCATCGAGTCAACCTCGCCACCATCTCCATTCTCGCCGCCACCGGCCTCTTTTTCCTGCGCGTGGTGCGCTGGCACGAGGTGGAGGAGTACGTCAACTGGGGCGTCATCGTCATGTACGGCGGCGCCATCATGGTGGGCAACGCCCTCACCGAAACCCACGCCATCGAGTGGGTGACCACCAACCTGCTTGGTATCGGCGGTCTCTCGCCGTTCGGTATCATGATCTTCCTGATAGTCGCCAGCATTCTCCTCACCGAGGGCATCAGCAATGTCGCCACGGTGGCGGTCATGGTGCCCCTGGGTTTCGGCCTGGTGGAGTCACTTCACATCAGCCCACTGCTGGTGGTCCTGGCGGTCACGGTGCCGGCCGGACTGCCCTTCTGCCTGCCCATCGGCAGCCCGCCCAACGCCATCGCCTACTCATCCCGCTTCTTCGACGTCGGCGACGTCATCCGCCGGGGGCTCTTCCTCAATCTCGCCGCCGTCATCATCCTGATCCTCGTCGCACGCTTCTACTGGCCGCTCCTGGGATTGGTGAACTGGTGATCCGACCGTTCACTTATACTATCGGGTCATGCACGGTCGGTAATAAGAAAGGATGCTAGCATGAGCGAAACCTGCAAGGCCTTTACCGTCTGGTTCACCGGACTGTCCGGTTCGGGCAAGAGCACGCTCGCGTCCCTCCTGCAACATCACCTGGAAGAACTGGGGTTGCACGCCATCGTGCTGGACGGTGCGGAAATCCGGAAAACCATCAGCGTGGAGCTGGGCTTCAAGAAAGTGGATCGCGACACCCACATCCGGCGTATGGGCGAGGTATGCGAACTGCTCTGTCGCAACGGGATCATCGCGGTGGCGGCAGCCGTCTCGCCGGGCCGCGCCACGCGGCAAGCCAACCGGCAGCTCATCCAGCGCTATGTCGAGGTCTACTGCAAGTGCCCGCTGCCGGTGCTGGAACAGCGTGACAGGACGCACTTCTACCAGCGGGCCAGGACCGGAGAAATCCAGAATGTGGCGGGCATTGATGCACCCTACGAGGAGCCGCTCGATGCCGAGGTGGTTGTGGACACGGACAAGCTCTCCCCGGCGGAGGCCGTGACCCGCATCCTGGCCGCTCTCGGGCGACTCGGCTACATCGAGACCTCGAAGGGAACGAGGATCTACTCAGAGGAAGAAGAACAGCGCATCAGGAATCACCTGAAGAAACTGGGCTATATGTAACACCGGCGGTTCAGGCCAGGGGCACACCCAACTGCCAGCACATGAATGAGAAACGATCGGTCATTTCCTGCGCCGTCTTCTGAATGGGCGCGCCGGGTCCATGTCCCGCCTTGTCCTCGATCCAGTACAGCACCGGAAAATCAGGTCCCATGACATGCTGTAAACCGGCGGCGAACTTGCGGGCATGCATGGCATCGACGCGCGTGTCCGACTCGGCGGTGGTGATCATTATGGGCGGATAGACCGCTTCGCCGCCGATATTGTGCACCGGTGAATAGGCATACAAGAATTCGAAGTGCTCGGAATTGTCCGGATCGCCGTATTCACCCATCCACAATTTGGCCAGGAGGAACCTGTGGTAGCGCAGCATGTCCAGCACCGGGACGGCGCAGATCACCGCCTTGAACAGCTCAGGCCTCTGCACCATGGCCGCCCCCACCAGCAGACCGCCGTTGCTGCCGCCGCGGATCAGGAGCCGCTCCCTGGAAGTGTAACCGTGGTCGAGCAACCATTCACAGGCGCCGATGAAGTCGTCGAAGACATTCTGCTTGTTGCCCAGCATGCCGGCCTTGTGCCATTCCTCGCCGTATTCGCTGCCGCCCCGCAGGTTGGGCAAGGCGAACACGCCGCCCATGTCCATCCAGATCAGCGCTTCAAGGCTGAAATACGGCGACATGGCGATGTTGAAACCGCCGTACCCCGTGACCGTCGCCGGATGCGAGCCGTCCTTCACCAGTCCCTTGCGATGGCCCACGAACATCGACACCATGGTGCCGTCCTTCGAGGCATACCAGACCTGCCTGATCTCGTAGTCGGAGGGGTTGAAGGGCAGTTCCCGCCGCGCCTCCAGGGTCAGAACGCCTTTCTCGATATCATAACAATAGACCGAGGCTGGTTCGTTGAAGGATTCGTAGCCGAAGAACAGTTCGGGTTCATGAGCCTTTCCCGACAAGCCGTAGACCGTGCCCAGCCCGGGAAGAGGCAGGATGCGGAGGAAACGGCCCTCGAGCGAATACATGGTGAACTCGGCGCAGGCGTTCCTGGTGAACACCAGGAAAAGCCGCTCGCCCGCCACCTTGACTCCCGACAGCACGTTGTCGCCCTCCGGTATCAGTTCCTCCCAACGGTTATGCTGGAAGTCATCCAGGTCGACGCGCAACAGCCGGTAGCGGTCCGCCTCGTGGTTGGTCAGTATGTAGAGCAGGTGATCGTAGACGGCCGGCTGGAAGGTGGCGTTGAAGCCGGTGATGACCGGGATGAACCCGGTGTCGCCATGGAGATCACTGACGTAGAGATCCGAACTGTGCGTGTCCGGCCGATAGACCACCATGAGCAGGTACCGACCGTCCCGGGTGAGCATTGGGTGAGGCAGATCCCGCATGGAGTCCACGCCGTAAACCAGGACATCCTCCTGATACGGTGTCCCGATCCGGTGGTGGAACACCCTCACCCGGTAGTTCATCTCGTCCTCGGGCACCTCGCCCGGAAGGGGATACCTGGTGTAATAGAACGACTCACCGCCGGGCATCCAGGTCAAGGAGCTATGGCGGCAGTTGGGGATTTCCTCCGCCAGCCTTCGGCCGGTGGCGGTCTCCACGACGTAGAGAGAACTGTTCTCGCTGCCGTGGGCGGATATACCGACAGCGACGATAAGGCCGTCATGGCTCGGGAAGAAATAATCCAGGGAATACTCGCCGGCCTCGGATAGTTCATTGGGATCAACCAGGATTCTTGGTTCGCCGTCCCGTTCCCGGACGAAGAGCCGCGCCTGGGGTTCCTCTCCGGTGCGCTGCATGAAGAAGTAGTTGTTTCCGAATTTACGGGGAACCCATTTGGCGGGAGTGGCCAGGTAGGACTCCACCCGGGACTGGAAAGCGGCCCGGCCCGGCACTGCATCCAAAACCGCCCTGGTGCGTTCGTTCTGCATGCGGTCCCACAACTTCACCGCCGGATTCTCGTTGTCCTCCAGCCAGCGGTATGGATCGGGAACCGGTCGGCCATGCAGGGTTTCAATCAGGTCATCACGCATCGTTTCAGGTGCGGCAGGCACAGGCAATTCGATTCTTCTGTTTGACCCCATTTTTTCCTCCCTTGGTGGTCATGCCCCCTTCGATAGGGACTGAAGAGGTAGTATCTTACATCTCAGCCGCCGGCTCAACCGTTAACACCACCGGTCAACGACGCTCAACTGCTCATGGCCGTTGCCCGGATCAAGAGCGCAGTCCGGAACCAGCCCCTCCAGGCACCCGCCACCTCTCGCAATCCGGCTGCCCGATCGTCACTGGTGGAGTTTTTCAGGAACCAGACCTGGAAGGTCTGGCTACCCTGCTGGATTCAGAGCACCTTCTTGTGCACCCATCGCCCGCGCGTGAACCACAGGGTGGTGACGGCACCCTGTATGATCGTGGCCAGCACCGTGGCCAGAAACACGCCGTGGACCCCTATGCCGAGCAGGTCCGGCAGGACCATGGCAAGGGGAACCTGCAAGCCCCAGAGGGTCAGTCCGGTGATGATGAGGGGGCTGATGGTGTCGCCGGCGCCGACGAGGCTCCTGGACAGAACCACGGCGGGCCCCATGAAAACCAACCCGGCGGCGGTGATGCGGAGCATGGCGGCGCCGTATGCCACCACCTGGGGGGTCTGATCGAAGAGCCGGATGATGGTATCCGGCAGGATGAAGAACAGCAGGCCGAGGCCGAACAGAAACATCATGTAAAGGGCGGTGGCGGTGTATGCGCTGTCCCAGGCGCGGCGCGGCTTGCGAGCGCCGAGATTCTGGCCGGTCAGGGTGGCGGCACCGATGGCGAAGCCGAAGCCGGGAAAGAGGGCAAGCATGACGACCCGCCATCCGATGCCATAGGCGGCGACGGCAAGAGTGCCGAAACCGGCGACAATGGCCATCATGACCACGCCCATGATGCCACGGAGGCTGAGTTGCAGGGAATTGGGTACGCCCAGCCTGATGATGCGGCCGATGATGCGCCAGTTCGGCCGGAGGCTTTGCCAAGTAAGTCGAATACGCAGGGAGCCCCGGAAAAACAGCAGGAGAAACGCCAGGCATGCGAATATACGGGCGGCGAGTGTCGCCCAGGCGGCGCCGGCAACGCCCAGGCGCGGGAACGGTCCCCAGCCGAAAATGAGAAACGGATCGAGAATGGTGTTGATGATGACGCCGGCGGTCATGACCACCATGAGGCTGACGGTGTCGCCGGCGCCCTGCAGGATGGAGTTGAAAACGAAAGCCATGAACATGAAGGCGGTGCCGGCGAAGATGATTTCCAGGTAGCTCGAGCCTTCCATGACGACCAGGGCATCAGCGCCGATGAGGCGCAGCACATCGGGAGCGAAATGAATGCCAGCCAAAGTGACGGGAACGGAAAGCAGGACGGAGAGGACCACGCTGCTGCCGGCGATGGCTTCGGCCTGGTCCCTGAAGCCTGCGCCGAAAGCCCTGGCGATCATGGCGGCGGCCCCGGTGCCGGCTCCCATGACGATCATGAAGAGCAGCATCATTACGGTTCCGGACATAGCCACGGCGGCAATGGCGTGGGAACTGAGGCGTCCGACCCAGAACATGTCGATGAGGTTGAACAAATTGTTCATGACATTGACGAAGATTTGCGGGAGGGCGACGATCATCAGGTTGCGGGTGATGCCGCCGGAGGTCAGATCTATTTTCCGGCTCCCGTTGGAGACCGCAATCAGGTCACTGATGAAGCTGTTGTTTTCCCGTTCCGTTCTGGTCGCGGCATTCATTCGCGTACCAGTATCCCATGGACGGCGGCAAGTCAAACGGCGGTATCCGTACCTTAGGTTTCGATATAAGCCTGAAGTGGATCATTTAAAAGGAGAGGTTGTCTGACGAAAAGCGCATTCGTGTGCCTTCAGTGGTGTCTTTATCAGCGCCACTGGCATGGCGGGGGCGGAGGAAAGACCAATCAGGCCACGCCAAGAGTGCATGTGATCAATCCGACGCGTAGCCCCGGCACACAAAGACTTTCAGTTCACTCCTGCATGCAGTCACCACCCCTCCCGTCTGCTCACCGCGTCTAGTCATGTTCGAGTAACGCCATCAGTGCATCCTTTGTCACCTTGGTTGTCGTGGAGGATTGAAAGCCAACGCATCACGACGAAGATTACAAGAATCCGGGTACGACCCCATTGGAAAGAGCGCCTCGCCTGGTTGCCGTGGAAGATTGAAAGCCAACGCATCACGACGAAGATTACAAGAATCCGGGTACGACCCCGGCGGAGGCACGACCCCGCGTGGCGCCAGCAATGGGAGCGCGCGGCACCAGCAATGGGAGCGCGTGGCGCCAGCAATGGGAGCGCGCGGCGCCAGCAATGGGAGCGCGTGGCGCCAGCCGCGCCCTGGTTTGCGCGGCGGGCCCCGCCGCCCCACCTCGTGGCTTGGCGCGTAGATCTTCCTACCAGCCTTTTAAGTGCCGTGAAGCATTGAAAGCCAACGCATCACGACGAACATTGCAAGATTCCGGGTTCGACCCCCATTGGAAAAAATTCCGCCTGGTTCCTGTAGTAGACTGTGAGCCATACGCAATGCATCTGTGTTCACAGGGCGACACAGTGTCCTTCAAACTGATCCCGGCACTACCCACCGGCAGACAAAATCCGAGCCGGAATCCTCATATCGAAACCAAAGATCCGCGCGGCCAGAACCCCAGCAGCAGCATCTTCCACCATTGGTGGTGAAAGGAATAGCGGCATTATGTTACTTGTTCAACAAGAGCAGTGCTTCGGCGAGGAGCGCGGGAAGCTACCGTCCGGGATCAGTGGTTCGTGACGGGAGGATTCCTGGCAACAACAGGCGGAATCCCAGCCCCGCCAGAATCATCAGCAGGAGATAATAGAGGACGAAGCCGGCCGTGAGGATCGGGTCGTTCCCTTGCAGGACATTCGCGAACCAGGAGGAAAATCCCGAGGAGAAAAACACGCCGGAGATCTGCTTCATCTGCAACCGGCCGATGGTGTACAGGAGTTGGCCATAGGTGCAGGGAGTGCCGACCGTGCCGCTGCGATAATCCGCCAGCAGCAGCATGGTCCAGGCGATACCGATCCCGCAGACCCAGGGCGGCCAGCGCGATCCCGCCCGGCGCGCCAGAAAGGCCGCCATGCCCATGACGAAGAAGATGTAAATGTTCGTGAATCGTCTCATGCCGAAAGCGCCGCCGCCGAACCAGTCACCGAGAATGCCGGAGTGGAGGATGAACAGCACCAGCGCCGCCGCCATACGCCACCAGGCGCCGCCCAGTGGTTTACGCAGGTGGACCAGGCCAAGGAGGGCAGGCAGCGCGAGTGGTGTCCAGATGAGGAGGCCATGGTAGGGAGAGAACAGCATGTTGCGAAAGGGCGTGGGTCCGCCGAAGGCGAAGGGGACCCCTTGGGGGATGGTCAGGGGTGTGCCGTACATGATCATCCAGATGATCGATTGCGGGAGGAACAGGAGCCCTGTGCCCAGACCATGCGACAGGAGGCGCAGCGCCCAGGGCGCGGCCCGGATCCGGCGGCGCATGACATCGAAGAGTCCGACGGCCAGGTCGAGACCGCTCATGGCCAGCAGCAGGGCGTTCTGCCAGTAGCACAGTACCATCAGGCCGCCGGCGGCGCCGATATAAAACCAGTGGCGGAGCCGGTCCGAAGACCGCAGTTTCAGCCAGACCAGGACATACAGCGCCACCGTGAAAGCCGAGATGGCGTGGGCGAAAGACACCTCGATGACGGTGTAACAAAACATGGTCGTCCCAAACATGGCCACCAGGGCGCCGCTCCATGCCTTCGTTCCCGCACCGGCGCGCCGGGCGGCGGAAATACCCGCCGCAACCGCCATACAGCCCCAGAAGCAAGCGCCAATCCCTATGACAAGGACCTGCTGGTAAGAAAAACCGTCGACCACGAAACCGCTGTCCACCAAGCGCATCAACCAGTTCCACAGGAGTGATGCCAGGTAGAATGGAAGCCACAGGATGGCGGGACCGACCGCCCAGAAATTGGGCACGTACCCCTTGGGGGTCCTGGAACATCTTTCCACCACGTAGCGCAGGTTGTATTCGAAACCCTCACCCTCGTGAGTCATTTCATTGGCGAAGGCGAGGTCGCGATCGATGATCAGCGAATGCAGGTAGCCGAAATAGCCGAAACCATCCGCGGCAATGCGCGGGATCGAAATCAGCAGGGCCAGCATGACGAAGATCCAGACGATACTACGCTGCTCCCGGGAGCGGCGATCCCCCCCGGCGACGAGGACGACGATACCGCCCAGGGACAGCGCCAGCAGAAAAGGCAGCACCCGTGCCACGATGGATCTGGCGGCGGTAATGACCGGTGCGGCATCGACGCCGGGGACACCGGCGCTGCATGCGGCATCCATGGGCAGGTCGGCCATGCCGAGGCGATAGAGGCACTGGAGGACGGCCCCGCCGTGGGCGTTGAAATAGCGGACCACCAGCCGGTGGCGGCCCTGTTCCAGAAGCGCGCCGCCGGTCACCAGTTCGGGACCGTGGATGGACCAGTTGTCAACCGCCAGGACATCGTCGATCCAGAGGCGCGAGCCGTCATCGGAGAAGGTCGAGAAGACATAGTCGCTGGTGATGGGCACATCGAAGCTGCCGCGCCATTCCCACTGGACATCGGTGCGGGCGAGCCATTCCTGACCGGAACGGTCGCCGTTGAAATCAAGGCATGGATCCATGGCGACGAACGTGGCCCGGCCGTCTTCACCGACCGCAAAACGGGCCCAGCCTGGCTCGGGCGACGCGGCGGTGAGGTACAGGAACGCGGCGGCGGCGACCGTGAGCAGCGCAGTCAGGATGGCAACGCGCCGGGATGTCAGGTGTTTCATGTTCCATGCCTCTTTGACTGAACCGTCTCAGCAAGGATGGCCGTGCACCAGTCGGAAACGCTTCCATAAAGGCCGTAGGATAGCACATGCCTGCGGGTAATCACACCCCGCTTGCGACGGACGCGGCTGGAAGACGTTTCTACGGGGTGGGGGCACAAGCATGAGCAGTGGGAAAGCGGCTGGAAGCCGCTTCTACGGGTTGGCGGGTTAGTGGGTGGGGGGTGGTGGCATCAGCATGAGCAGTGGGAAAGCGGCTGGAAGCCGCTTCTACGGGTTGGCGGGTTAGTGGGTGGTGGGTGGTGGCATGAGAGAGAACATGGGGGAAAGCGGCTGGAAGACGTTTCTACGGGTTTGTGGGTTAGCGGTTGGGGGTTGCTGGCATCAGCGCGAGCAGTGGGAAAGCGGCTGGAAGCCGCTTCTACGGGTTGGCGGGTTAGTGGGTGGGGGTTGGTGGCATCAGCACGAGCAGTGGGAAAGCGGCTGGAAGCCGCTTCTACGGGTTTGTGGGTTAGTGGGTGGGGGTTGCTGGCATCAGCGCGAGCAGTGGGAAAGCGGCTGGAAGCCGCTTCTACGGGTTTGTGGGTTAGTGGGTG
>JAFGDC010000331.1 GCA_016932295.1 candidate division CSSED10-310 bacterium | reverse complement strand
GCGCCATCGGCATTCTGGTGTCAGTCACGGCATCCGATATTGCCATACGCGGCGCCACGCGACACTGGGCATGGATCGTCATCGCCGCCGCCGGCTACACCGCCGCCCTCCTTTGCAAGGAAAACGCCGTGGTCATGGTGGTGGGCTTCCCGCTCACCCTTCTGCTGATACGTGAAGCCACGGGGAGGAATCAGCAGCATTCCGCCGGCGCGCGCAGACCGGTGATCATCTCGACCGCGGTTCTCGTTGTCTCCACCTGCTGGCTGGTCATGTACCTGAAGGGTGACTACGGTGTCAGGTTCGGCTACATGATTGCCTCGAGCGCCAATCCGAAGGATCTGCTGCTGTCGATCGGCACCGCCCTGCCGATCTACCTCGGCGCTATCCTGTTCCACTTGAACGTCACCGAAATCTCCAAAGCCGGCATGTTCTCAACATATATGCCATTGACAATCCTCCTGGTCTTCCTCGGTGCCGCCCTGCTCACCCTTCTCATTCTGCTGAACCGCAGGGTCGCCCTCCCATTGCTTGCGCTGATGCTCCTCTGGATCGTTCCCGCCACGCTCTTCTGGGTCAATGACCGGCTTATATTCGGAGCAACCCTGTGGTTTGCGCTTCTTGTCGGCATGGGATGCAGCAAACTTGTCCAGCGACGATCACGACGTTCAATTATCGCGGTGATACTGCTGGCGACATGGTACATCGGTGGGGGCAGCATTGTCTCCGTTTCCAGGGCAATGGTCAGAAATCAGTGGTGTGAAACCTTCCAGGACCGCCTGGTCGAGACTACCGCCGCACTTCTGGAGGACTATCCCGCGACCCGCACGGTATTTTTCCTGAACCTGCCCGATCCACGCCTGGCCATCGCCATCGATGACAACCTGCGCTGGAACCTTGCCCGTGACGATCTGCACGCCTATCCCCTGACCTTTTTCGCGCCACCGCCGCTCATCATGCACAAGGGCAAGGGGCGGTTCATGCTGCGCTCGGTCATCACCGGTATGACGGAACCGGTACTGGCCTGGTTCGATCTCTACATGCGCGCCTTCAAGCCCGGCTCGACATTCCAGCTCAGGGACTTCGAAGCAATAGTGGCATCCCGGCCGGCGGACCGGATTGTTGAACTGGAGTTCCAATTCCCTGAACCGCTCTGGAGTGATCACTACCTTTTCGTCGTCTGGGGTGGATCCCCTCCTGTGGCCCTCAAATACGAGTTCTGAACGGCTCGACCACCGGCCGGCGAAACGTGACGAACGTCCCGGGGCAGGTTCAGAAGTGTTCCGAAAGCCACCTGTCGAGCGGTTCCTCCACGGCAATCATGCCTCGCCAGTCTGGTGACGTAAAGAAACTCTCGTAGCGACAAGTCATCAGGTCATTCAATCGTGCAGGCCGCAATGCTTCAGGATACTGCCCGTGCATGTGGAGGGGATAGCTGACCTGGTGGGGAAGTTCCACCATGTCGACCGGACGGCACGAAGCAAGCAGGACCCCCGCCAGCACCGCTTGATGCATGAACACGGCATACAAATGGTCGCGCTCGTAAAATTCCTTATACCGGGAAGCGGTGTATAACCGGTCGAAGGTTGAATGCCAAGCTCTCAGCAATCCCACCCGAGGATCCACCACGAGCAAACCGGCATTGAAGTACGGCCGCAGAGTCTCGCCGTCCACCGAGGCAGTCATGGAAAACAGGCTGTCCGCCGGCACGCCGCAGTCTTCATAGATCGACGACCAGAATGCATCCGGAGGCTGAGCCAGGCGCGAACCGATCAAGGTATGATCCACCGGACGGTAGGCCAGATTCGTGCCGGCCGGCAGATGAAAACACCACGGTTCGGCCAGAATCAGCGATTCGGTGTCCATCCAGACGAAGCTGCCGGATCCCGCCGCGGCCTGTTCGGCGACCGCGGCTGCGGCGACCTTTGCCGCAAAGGGGAAATGTGCATACGCCGCGGACAGTTCGAAGCTTCGCGGTGAAACCGCCAGTTTCCCGAAACGGCGGTGTTCGTCGCCACTCAGTTCTCCGTAACCAGTCGGCACGAGCACATCGACGGGCATCCCCGCCAGCGCTCCGCCGAACCGGCGCAGGCTCTCAACCAGAAGTATTCCCGCTCCGGTGTTGTAACCGGGGATGACCATCAATCCAATCGTCGGGTCGTTCATCCCTGTTCCTTCCACCAGCGGTCAGGCCGCTCCCCGCGGAGGCAGGACCGGTCCATGCCCCGCGACACGATCCCTCCCTGATCAACGGGCGGCCGGAGGTAACCACGATTCATCGTTCACGACGGAGCACGGCCTGGGGATTTCCTCGCTCCCTGCCCGGTACTCACTCCACCGCCCTCGTTTGTTGAAAATACACGCTTCCCGCACGGGTCACCCAGCGGTTCGAGTTCATACTGTGAACGGCCGGTTTTCCGAAAACGATATGGTTTTCTGCCCGGGAACAGCCGGATCAACTCCCGGTTTCGTTCCCCCAGGTCCCGGACCAGGAGCACCGGGTCCGATGCATCCGGCGCGTTGTTGCGCAACCCCACCAGCGGCGTGGGAATGTCGAGCCTTTGTTTACCATGCGTGTTGTAGGTTACATAGAAATAGAACGGCGTAAAGACCAGTGCCGGTGGTTCCACGGCGGCGGCCAGGATATCGTAGGGTTCCCGGATGCGGGCAGTCACGCGGCGCAGGGCGGCGCATTGGACCGGAAGAAAAAAGGTGACCGAGATGCACGACAGGACGGCAAAGACGAGGGCCGGCCGTTTGAAAAACCGCACCACCGGACCGTTGAATTGCGCGCCCGCGGCGAGAATACCCTGGGCGGCCGCCAGGCTCAGGAACGGCAGGAGGAAATAGTAATAGGCGGGACCGGTGTCGCACATGCCCGGCCAGAAATAGAACACGTAGAGGATGAAAGTGCCGGCAAGCATGAGGACGACTGCCGCAGTCAGCGGTGAACGGCGGCGGCAGCCGATGAAAACGGGCACCCACGAGAGCGGCCAGCCGAAGATCCAGAAGTTCAGCCGGACGGCGTTCACCAGCATGTGCACTAATCCCTTGCCGGGAGTGTGCACAATTCCCCAGGGATAGGTTCCG
>JAFGDC010000330.1 GCA_016932295.1 candidate division CSSED10-310 bacterium | reverse complement strand
CGTCGCCGCTACAGCCTGAACCCCATCCCCGATACCGATACCCTCCACCAGGTTGATGGCGATCGGTGTGCGGGTCGGCGTGAAGGTGGGCGTCAGCGTCGCAGCCACAGCCTGAACTCCATCCCCGATGCCGATACCCTCCACCAGGTTGATGGAGACCGGTGCGAAGGTTGGTGTCATGGTCGGTGTAGGAGAGACCGTGGGCGTGGGTGAGATGGTCGGGGTAGGAGAGACCGTCGGCGTGGGGGTGTCTGGGCAGGCCTCGAAACAGACAGAGGTGACACCCTGGCCATTATACATCCAGACGAGCACATAGTAGGTGATTCCCTGGTCGAACAGCAGGCAATCGGTGCGAAACGCGAAATCGGTATCGAGACACCCGTCGCCACAGGAGTCGTCATCACATGCGAACTCCTCCCCTGGGCAGTCGTCCACGTATATCATCACCGACCAGTCACTGCCTTCAGTACAGTTGTTGATGCGAAACTTCCAGGGTGCGTAGGGGGTGAATTTCCAGACCACTTCCGGGGTGTCATCCATGTACCCACATGGACCGGGACAGTCAGGTGAGTAGTCATCGGAAGCGCTCATGGTGTCCGCAGTCATGCAGATACTCATCTGCCCTACCCAGATTTCCGCCAGCGGAGCGCTGATATCCGGAGCTGTATCACAAGTATCGCCCCCGTTGATCCGGAGTGTCCGGGTGGCGGCCTGAGAGCCCTGCACACCGATCCAAGCACACCCTAACAAGACTATGGTGAATCGGAATCGTCTCATGAGTTACCCTCGTTTTTCACGAAGGGATCGAGGGCGCCCTGTCGGGGGCGCGTGTCACGGGCACGCGGATGTGCAGAAGGAGATGTCGACGGTGATGTCGACGCTCTGTCCGGGAGAAACGGAAATGGGGGTGAACACTGTCGAAGTGAACGATTGCCATGCACAGGCGGAGTTTTCATTGGGACAATTACTGGGGACGATGGTCGATTCGCATACCTTGAACAATGTGGACACTTTGTCGACGTTGGTTGACGTGTCCGGCGTCAAACTTCCGTAGAGTCTGAACGTCGTCGGGTTGACATAGGATATGTTAAGTGACGTGCTGTTGATGACCAGGTTCGGATCGCCGCAGGTGGTGGAGCAATTGGCCAGAACACAGGGATTAGTGTTGCAGGGTTTGGCACCATCCATGCTGTCCAGTTCGATCATCCAGCCGCCGCACGAGCCTTCCGTGTAAAATCTGTTGGTCAAAAGACTGATGAGAATCGGCGCGCCGTTAAAGGAATTATTGAATTCGTTACTGCTCGCCATTGTCCCGTCGGGATTCACCACCTTGATGTTCCAATGACCATGAACCTCGACAGTCGTAGCAGTAGCACCGTCCGTGCTCGCCGTCGCTTCTGCACCAATCACCAGCATGACTGATAGAAACAAAACAACGCCAATACATGAATACCGCATTTTTCCCTCCAGAACGATTATCCGTAAAACAAACCAAGTTCCTACGTTACACAAACTACCTCATAAGTAGCATTTACTTTTACTTAAAGCAACCAATTTTTAAATCAAGGTGCCCGTGTGAATGGAGAGGAACTGCCGATTCCACGATCTGAAGAGAATCGTCACCGCCAGGGCGGATCCAGCGGAGAATCCTCTGTTACCCAGGCCGCTGAGCGTCGGCGATATTGTCTCATGGCGCAACGTGGGAGGAGATCATTCTGCATGTCGATGAGAACGACCATGTCGAAGTGCAGAGCGGCCCTCCATGGCGCTGCATCCCACGGGTATCAGGCGTTAACCGGCGCGATCAACCGAGGTAGCTCCGGAAACAGTTCCAGGGCTTTTTCCACCATGGGGTGCTGCCTGATGCTGTACAGGTATCCCGCATCTGCGCCGAGCGCCACAGCGATCAACTGGTGCTTCAATTCCCGTTTTACTTCCGCAATGTCTTTCCGCAACAACTCGCCGTCATACTTCACCGACTTGTCGTCCAGGAAGGCCAGGAAACGATCCACCATGCCGTCGTCGATCACCATGTCCTCGCTCACCATTGCGCCGCCGCCGATATACTCCACCGCGAAGTCGAAGGCGTGGCTGTCGATCAGCGCCAGCACATCAGTCAGCAACGGCTCCTTCACCTCCACGTCCGGTGCGATACCACCCCCGCCCTGTACCTCGCGCCCATTATCCGTGTGGTACGTCAACTTTTCGCCTTCCTTCTGCCACCCCTTGAACAACGGCTTGCCATCTTCGCCCAGTCGCCGCCGGTGCTCGATATCATAGGGCTTCTGTATGAACCGCCCGGACGCCGTGTAATACTGCGCCGTCGTGATCTGCAGGGCAGTATCCCCGGACAGGGGCAGGAGACTCCCCACCAGCCCCTTGCCGAAAGTGGTCTCGCCCACGATCAACCCGCGGTCATGATCCTGGATCGCCCCCGCCACGATCTCCGATGCACTGGCGGAATACTCGTTCACCAACACGATCAGGGGTGTCCTCGTGTCACCGTCCGCGGCCTCGGCCTCAATGTCCATCTTGCTGGTGTTAAGACGTCCCCTGGTCAGTACAATGGGCGTGCCCTTCACCAGGAACCGCTGCGCCACCTCCTGCGCCGCCGTCAACAATCCGCCGCTGTTGAACCGCAGGTCCAGGATCAGCCGCTTCGCCCCCAGCTCCCTCAGCACCGCCAACGCCTCCTTCAATTCCACCTCGGTGGACTGCGCGAAGGTGTCGATCCGCACATACCCGGTCTCACCATCAATCATCTGCGGCGTCCGCACGCTCTTCAATGGAATCTTACCACGCACCAGGGTCACCTCGCGGATTTCCTCCTCGCCGTGCCGCTGAATGGCGATGGTCACCCTGCTGCCCCGCTTGCCACGCAACGTGTTGATCACCTCGGTGGTGGTGATCCCCTGCGTCGACTCACCCTCGATCCGCACAATGCGGTCACCGGCCCGGATCCCCGCATCCCACGCGGGAGTTCCCTCGATCGGCGAGATCACCGTCAATGTCCCATCACGTATGTCGAACGATATGCCGATCCCGTAAAACTCTCCCTGCTGCTCCTGGCGCATGTACCGAAACGTGTCCTCGTCCAGGAAATGAGTGTGCGGGTCCAGCGTACCAAGCATGCCGTTGATGGCATCCTCCACCAGGTCCGCCCCCTCCCCGGGAGCGGCAAAAGGCGACGACCTGATCAGATCCCAAGCCGCCACTACTCGCTCCAGTTCGCGCTCCGAACGGGGATCGGTGCCATGAGCGCTGCCGAAACTGATGATCAGCACCGCCAGCAACACGGTCAAAAACAGCACCTGCCGGCTGTACACGTTGGTGGGTAACAATCGCATCATGAAGCCTGCACTCCTCTATGTTGTCCCATCAGGCCTTTCTTCCGCCTGCACGGTGGGGTCTCACCACCACGATGAGTCGACACAATCGTATGCCATCACGACCGGCCGCGCAACCACCGTGCCCACGCGCTCCCCTCCGGCTGAGGCGACGGTCGGCGCGCTGAACATACGTGGTGAGATTGGCAGTGGAGAATGCGTCTGGCGACGCATGAAACCGGGCGCGGCTGGCGCCACGCGCTCCCACTGCGCCGTGCACTTACACCACCAACCGTCTCCGGCGACTCACGAAAAAGCCGGTCAAAGCGATATACTACATTGCCCACCAAAGGAAAATGATGCGTAACAGTCACCCGTAGAGAAAAATCTTACTTTCTTTGAAAAAAATAACTTGACAACGTGGCACTAAGGATTTATAGTTAAGTTGCAATCGGGGGCGAGGGCCGAGAGGGTCGCCTCCGGGAACCAATACACTTTCAAACCTAACAGGAAGGGAGGATACGATGGCTATCGTCAGGTGGAATCCTTTCAGGGAATTTGAGACCTTGCAGGATCGTATGAATCGCGTGTTCAACGACGCTCTCGTCACCGGCCGCGGCGAGGAAAATCTGTTTGAGGGCAAATGGCTGCCCGCCGTGGACGTCTACGAAGACGAGGATCAGATCCGGCTGATGGTGGAGATCCCGGGCATACCCAAAGAGGACATCGACATCCAATTGCACGACAACGTGTTGACCATCAAGGGTGAGCGCAAGTTCGACAAGGAAGAGAAGCGGGACAACTATCACCGTATCGAACGGGGATTCGGAACCTTTTCACGCTCCTTCACCATTCCGAACGACGTTCAGCGGGACAAGGTGGCGGCCAACTACAAGGACGGCGTACTGACACTGACCCTGCCCAAGGCCGAGGAAACCAAGCCGAAACAGATTTCCATCACAGTGGACTGAGGTTCTGACCAACCATCAGGGGGAGGCTACCGCCTCCCCTTTTTTTATCAGTTCACCCGCACCAACACCCGCACCACCTGGAGCGGGTAGTGCTGTACGGTGAAGGCCAGGATAACGCCGGATGGGGTTGCCGGCGGGATAGTCAACCGCACGGTCGCCATCGCTGAAATCGTGCCATGTCCGCGGCAACGCGGGCAGACAGTGAAGCAGGACTCTCCTGTGCCGTGGCAGTCGGGACAACGGCGCTGCAACGCAACAGTCACGGGAATCATCACTCCCGTGTCGGCCTCCCGTTGGTCCAGCACCACTTCCAGATCATAACCACCGCTGGTAACCGTCCGGCGCTCCCGGTTGAAGAACAGGCTCTGTACCATGTCCACCAAATCCGCCAGGCCTGGATCATATGTCACGACCGGTCTGGTTCGCTGTCTTCCACCCGTCACCGGCCGCGCCGGCGCTTCCCCCCCGCGATCGTAATTCCGCCTTCGCCGGCTGTCGCCCAGCACCTCGTAAGCCTCCCGCACCGCCCGAAAGTCATCCGAACAGCCGTGTTCACGGTCCGGGTGGCATTCCTTGGCTTTGTCCCTGAATGCTCGTTTGATATCCTGCTGACCGGCGTCCCGGGGTACCCCGAGAATGGCGTAGTAGTCCTTCATCGCTCCTACCCGCG
>JAFGDC010000329.1 GCA_016932295.1 candidate division CSSED10-310 bacterium | reverse complement strand
CGTCGGCTCCGTTCTGCAACAATTCCTGGACTTCGGAGGGTGACAAACCGGGAGCAACCGATAGGATCAACGCGGCGGCGCCGGCGACGTGCGGGCAGGCGGATGATGTGCCGTTGAACGTCTGCGTATACCCGCCTCCCATGGCGGTGGTGTGAATGAGCACGCCGGGCGCCGAGACATCCACGGCGGCGCCGTAGCTGGTTCCCCAGGATTCGCCGTCGCAGGAACTGGAAGTTTTACGTTCGTCACATGGTGACAATGCACTGACACAGATGCAGTATTCGCTGTCAGCCGGCGCTTCCACCGGCGACTGGTTCTCATTGCCGGCGGCGAACACCACCACCACGCCGGCATTGTACGCGGCCTCGATGGCATCGTACACCGCCGTGAAGGTGCCGGAAGTCATGCGCCACGAATTGGACAGCACCAGGCCGGCATGCAGGCTCACCCGGCTGGCGGCGTAATTGATAGCATCGGCACGGTTCTGATTCATACCGGTGCCCAGATCGATCTTTAACGGCATGATCTTGCAGAGATGCGCGATACCGGCGATACCCGTGCCGTTATCGCTTACTCCCGCGGCGATGCCGGCGCAGGAGGTGCCATGACCGTAATCATCCTCGGGGATGGAACTGGAGGTGGAGGCGAAGTTCCAGTCCTCGGTGCCGCGGTCGAGGAAATTGGCTGCCAGGTCCGGATGATCGAGATCGCAGCCTGTGTCGATGATGGCCACCACCACGTCCGGATTGCCGCGACTGATGTCCCATCCTGCTTCGGCGCGGATGTCATGAGTGTCATAAGGCGGACAGGCACAGGATCCGACCTGCCCGGTGTTGTTCAGGTTCTGCTGGTTCACGTAATCAGTGTCGTTGGGCGACCAGGCGTAATCATCGAAACCGATGAGTGAGAATTCGGCGAACCGTACATCGGGACGGGCGTTGTACGCACGGATAGCTTCGAACAGAGTCATCCCGGCAGGAACGGTGACCGTGTAATAGCCCGGTGTCCAGTGATCCTGTGCGATTTCCGAACCCATGGCAGCGATCGCCCCGCGACAATCGTTTTCGCTCACGTCCCTCCTGAAGCGCACCGTCAATTCATGTCCCACCACTGGTTTGTGGTGACCATCTTGACCCCACAACACCGGATAGGCTGACCGCACACCCTTGAGTTCACTCAGTTCGGCGCACAATTCCAGCAACGTTCGCTCCGCCGGAGCCTGGTAGTGTATGTGAGAATAGTTGCTATTCATACCGTGCAGCACTGTCAGACCATACCGGTCAGCGATCTCCGGCGCGCGCGACTCCGCCCCGGCGCCATCAAAGCGGACGATCAATTCCCCGCCCTTGACGGTGAAGCGCCATTCCCGATCGAAGTAGTGGTCGAAATAATACGCATCGTTCTCGAACTGATTGATGTCCAGTATAAGCCGCGGGGTGGCGGCCCGCACACCAAGTGTCCCGGCGATCATGAAGACGAGCGCCAGAAGCAGGCATGAACGTTGTGTCATGAATCACTCCTTGGAGTAAAGGTTGCAGTTACCGTTAACCTCATTACCGCACACATTTCTTTTTGTTGTATCCTTCCAGGCTGGTTCGCACCAACCCCTCGTCCACCTTATTCAGAATCACTCGAATCACCGGCTTCGCGCCTGGCCAGAGACCGTGCCAAATCGAGGCAGGACAGCCGATCATCGACACGCCCCTCAACCGCCGCACGCCTGATCCCGGCCAATAGTTCACCCAGTATAGGACCGGGTGCGATACCAATAGTAATGAGATCGGTACCACTTGGCAACCATTCGGCGCGCAAGCGTGGCACGATGGTTTCACGAACCGCGCGCAACACGTTCCCGGCGTAGTCGGGAAACACATCATCCCCCACCGCCTCGCAATCTCCGCGAACCACACGCTCCACTCCCACCGCAAAGAGGACGAGCGGCAGCAGGTCTTTGGCGGCGAGATACATATCATAGATCTCCCGGATTCCGGGGAGTATGCCGATGCGGTCGAAGACGGTCTCCACGGGCGTCATTGCCGCCGCAATGCCGGTTATCACCGCCCGTTCCCGATTCGAGCAGTTCAAACGCCGCAGGACCTGCCGCGGAGTAGTGCCGGAATCGGCCGATACCGCCGCACCCGAGACGATGTCACGCAGGAGCAGCGCCAGCTTCAGATCGGTCGATTCAACCGGTGATTCACCCCCACACACCGCACGGTAGAGGGCATCGCCACAGCGGATCGAATTTTCCGCGGCCGCCACTCTCCTGATCGCAACCGGTTCCGTGCCGGCTGCGTCACCATGCCGCTCCCGCCAACCAGGAAGCAGCACTTCCAGCAAGCCACACTCCTCCGCGCCGCGCAGACCGGCAGCGCCGTCGCCGGTGTCGAGCATCCGCAGCAATTCGTAATGTATCCTCTCCCCCGCAACCGTGGCTATCTTCCCAGCTTCGCTCGCAGCCAGCGCCATGGTTCGCGGTTCGACCACAGATCCCATGGCGGCCGCAAACCTGAACGTACGAAGCAGGCGCAGAGGATCATCATCATAGGCGGCGGGACTCACCACCCGGATGACACGTTCCGCCAGATCCCGGCGCCCCCCACATGGATCCACCAGGTCACCCGCGATCGAGCCCGACTCGTCCACCCGTGCCGCCATGGCATTGATGGTGAAATCCCGCTTGCCCAGATCGGAGACAAGATCCCCCGCGCGAAATCCGGCGAAATCATAGATCAACCTGCGATGCCGAACGACGCGCGCCATGTCCTCTTTCTCATCGAGCAGTACGAATGCGCCTCTGATCCGCCTGGCGACCCGCCTGGCCAAGGCCACGGCACCCGTTGGAACCACCAGGTCAACATCCTCCACGGGGATACCCAACAGCAGATTACGCACCGCCCCCCCGACCACGTACAAGGGACCACCCGCCATCCCGGCCATCACCGCCAGGTGCGTCCGAACCTCTTCACTGAAGCGCATGACGCCGCTCCAGGAGTCGCACCACCGGCACATCGGCCGGCGGCATCATGATCCCGGACATTTCAGCGGGAGTCAGCCACTTCACCCCCGCCGATTCCAGCGGCTCAGGCTCCCCACTCGTGATCCCGCAGTCGAAGAACATCAACAGAACATCGAATTCTTCATATCGATAATGGATCACCTCCACGCAGCGCCCTACTTCAACCTCGATTCCAAGCTCCTCCATCAGTTCGCGGCGCAACGCCGCTCGCGGATCTTCACCCTCTTTCAGTTTCCCTCCAGGGAACTCCCAGGCATCCGGCAGGTGTTCGAAGCTTCTGCGCCTGGTCAACAAATACCTGCCGTTCCGCTCCAGTATCCCTGCCGCCACAAGTTTCCTGCTGCGTGTCATCGTCGTCTCCTCGGTATCTCCAGCGGACATCTTGATACAGGTTCGCAGTATCGTTGTCCACCCCCAGACACAATCCCCGGCCTTATCGCGATGATTCAACCGCCGGCACGGACGGTCAGAACCGGATGTCCCTCCTGGAAAAGAACCACATGGGGCCATGAGCGCGGCTTGATCCGAGTGATCGGAAAGGAATCCGCTACTGGTAAAAAACCGCCGCCGTGGGTACCCTTAAGCACTTCCCGTTCATCCGTGCAGTCGGGTATAGTAGCGGTATGTGGAGAAGGTAAAACCGGTATGCCGCACCCGTCAGATGCTGGTATCGGACAGGACCACCGGAGGTCATCATGAATCGCGAAATACCATGGTTCGATCAGGACCGTTTCTGGGAAACCGTGGAGAAAATCTTATTCCACAAGAACAGGATCGAGCACGCGGGAGTCGAAGTGGACAGCCTCGTCGAACTGCTCGATCTCGCCCCTCACTCCCGCATCCTTGACTTCTGCTGCGGAGTGGGCCGCCATTCACTTGTGCTGGCGCAACTAGGGCACCGCGTCACCGGCATGGATCGCACCGATCGCTACCTGCAACAGGCTCGGGCCAGCGCGCTCGAGAAAGGCCTGGATGTCGAATTCGTCAAGGGTGATATGCGCACCTTCAATCGACCCGACTGTTATGACGCGGTCATCAACCTGTTCACCTCATTCGGTTTTTTCGAGGATATCGAGGATGACCGGCGGACCGCCATGAACATGCTCACATCCCTGCGACCCGGGGGCAAGCTCATCATGGACATGATGAGCAAGGAAATCCTTGCCCGCATCTTCAACCGCCGCACCTGGTATGAAGTCGATGGGATGCTGGTGCTCGAGGAGCACCAGTTGATGCACAATTGGGGTTGGATCGATAATCGGTGGCTGCTATTGGACGGTGAGGAAAGGCAGGAAGTACGGCTCTCCCACAGACTGTATTCGGCCGTGGAATTGATCGACCTGCTCTCAGGTGTCGGCTTCACCGGCCTGACCGCCTTCGGCAGCCTCGATGGACTGCCCTATGACCACCGCGCCCAGAGAATGATCGTGACCGGCTCCAGGCCTGAACTGAGCGCAGCCACATCCTCGAATCAGGATACTCAATGATGCGCAGTGCCTCCTCGCGGGACTTTTTCCGCCTGCTGCCGAAGAGCGACCTGCATGTACACCTGCGCGGCGCCATGCCCAAGGACACCTTTCTCCACCAATGGCGCAAGTATCCACACATTGCGACGTCGTTCCCTTCTGACATCAGGAGGATGATGGCCGGTTTCGATAACTTGCGCGGCCTGCTCGAATCAAGCGCCCGGCTCGATCCGGATGCGCTGTTCGCCTATCGATCTTTCGACCAGTTCCTTGCGACCTGGGTGTTCACTCGCTTCTTTTTCAGGGATAAGGACGACCTGGATCGACTCATGGATGGCGTCGTGAAAGACCTTGCCAAAGCAGGCGTCCACTATGCGGAAATCACCATAGCCGTGAGTGAATATACGGCCATGGGGATCACCATGGAGGACATACTCGCCAGCATGGAACAGACCGCCCGCACAGCGCCGTTCCACATGGCCTGGATCGTCGACCTGATCAGGGATGTCGGTCCCGCCGCCGCCATGAAGACACTGGAAGAGCTGCTGACCATCGGCTGTGACTCCTGGATCGGGATCACCATCGGCGGCAGCGAGCATCACCACCCTCCCGGACAATTCGTGAATGTCTACGACAGGGCCAGGGATGCCGGATTGCACCTCACCGCTCATGCCGGAGAAGCCTGCGGACCGGACAGCGTGCGGGACGCCCTGGAAATCCTCGGCATTGAGCGGATCGGACACGGTGTGCGCGCCATCGAGGAACCTGCCCTGGTGGAGCTGTTGGCACACCGCGGCGTTCCCTTGGAAGTCTGTCCTTCCAGCAATATCAGCACCGGCATCTACGAAAGCATCTCGACACACCCGATCGGCGCGCTTCACGACGCAGGTGTAAAGGTGACCGTCAACAGCGACGATCCAACATTTTTCGCCACTGACATCGCCACCGAGTTCACTCGACTGTTGGCCGCGGGTCTGCCCCTTTCCTCTCTCCGATCGATCGCCCGTAATGGATTCGTCTATGCGTTCGCGGAACAACACACGAAAACGCGCCTGCTGGAACGCTTCGATACTGAATGGGAGCGGCTGGCGAAACTGTACTGCATGGCATGAATGGCGAGCGGTGGTTTACAGCCTCGCCGTCATGCGGTAGTGTTATGGTGTTTTTTCGTAACGCAAGGAGGTAACAATGAGGTGTATCATGGCGTTTTTGATACTGGCGGCGGCGGCGGGACCGGCGTTTTCCGCCGGCAACCCGGTGGTGGTAATGGAAACGAGCCTGGGAACGATCGAAATCGAACTGGATCCCGGCAACGCTCCAATCACCACCAAGAATTTTCTCACGTACACCGAGGAGAAGTTCTTTGACGGCACAATCTTCCACCGCGTGATCCCGGATTTCATGATCCAGGGCGGCGGTTTCACCCCCGACATGTTTGAGAAATCCACACATGATCCTATCAACAACGAAGCGAAGAACGGCATCAAGAACACGCGAGGGACCATCGCCATGGCCCGTACCCCGGTCGTGGATTCCGCCACGGCCCAGTTTTTCATCAATCTGAAGGACAATGATTTTCTGAACCACCGCGACGACAGCCCACGTGGTTACGGATATGCCGTGTTCGGCCACGTTGTGTCGGGCATGGACGTGGTGGACAAGATCGCCGCTGTCAGCACCGGCAAGAAAGACCGCTACAGTGATGTGCCGCTTGAAACAGTGATGATCAAGACCATTCGGGTCAAGGAAAAAGCGCCGGAAACCAAGTAATCCATTGCAAGGACGGTGAGTTTCTTTCACCGTCCTTTTTCTTTTTCCCCTGCCGCAACCTCTTCCATGCTTTCTCTCCTGTCCGGATGATCAGTCGTCGCCAAATGGTCATCGTCCCGAGACCCGCGTTTTTACGACATCCACTACTCAGCTCAATCAATCACGCGGAACGATGCAACAGTGCTTTGTGGGCGCTGCATCCCGATGGAAACTAGAAAGCCGCCGGATCCTCGCCGTCACACAGGGGAATCACCGTGCACCGGCAGATTTCACTGAGGGCATCCGCCTCCGCGCGCGTTGCCACAAACACCACCATCGCTTCGTCGGGACAGTCGCTGAAATCGAGATCACCGGCAAGGCGCCATTCCTTCTCCGCGGTCCAATCCACGGTGGGAGGAAGATGTTTCTGATAAAGATGACGCCGTCCCGCTTCCAACGCGTCACGCTCCTCTGGTGAGCAGTAGGTGACCGGATCGACTCCCCTGGCGGCGAGATACTCCCGGGTAAATCCTATGCCGTAGGGTGTGAACCGCCAGCGTACCAGGTGTGACGCCCACCCAGCGGACAGGAGTTCCGATGGCGGCGCCGCACTGAAACACACCACGGGGAAACCCCCTTTGATGAGCGCACCCGAGGCGCGGAGCAAGCGCTCCCGGAGAATCCGCACCAACGTGCCGAAACCATCGCGGCGCGTTCCCGGGAGCGGATCGATGAGTGAATCAAGAAACTCGGTATATGACTCTCCCGGCCAGGGACCATGGCAGGCGCGGGTGTAATGGTACAGACCGCCGCCGGGCAGCGGAGACGCCCAGGCGCAATCGGCGGGCTGCCGGTGGTGCAGCTCGGTCGGCTCAGTGTCCAGTTCGATCACCGATACCGCCTTGCCCGCCGCTTTCTGTTCTTCGATCAATCCCTGCATGATGCCGCCCGTTCTCACACCGACAGCGGAGATGTGCTGCGCAAGCTCCACCACCAGACGATCCCGCCGTTGCCAGTGCACTGCCCGGGGTGGCGCGTATCGACGCCAGAGCCGCAATCCAATGATCAACCAGCGTCCTGGGGGTGGACCCCGATCACCGCGTACCCGGAGAAACCCGGCCGGCAGACCGTCATACAGAGGCGCTCCGTCCGCCGCCACCATGATCATGGCGGCCGATTCCCTGGCACAGATCCTGGTGACCAGGTCATATGCCCTTGTGCCCACACTGGTCACCACCTGCGATCCGGCACGAAGAATCGCCCGCACTTCCCGCACCGTGCATCGCACCCATTGATCGCCGGCATTGACCGCGAGCGGCCGCCGGGAGTTGATCACGGCGCACCGGCCCCGGCAGGGAGCGAGCCGTCCCATGACCAGCACCGGTTGCGGGAAGTTGCCTGGCACCTTGATCCCGTCAGCGGCATACTCACCCGGCAGTATCAACCGGCAATCGGTACTGCCACCAGTTTTCCCGTCACCCTCCCGGGATAGGCCACCTGCCGCCGCGGCTTCATCAAGGGTGGCCAGCAGGAGTTCGGTGCGTTCCCGTTCATCCCTGATCCTTAACCTGTCCACCTTGAACAGCATCGCCATTCGATCCGTCACGCGGCACCTGAAATCACCCGTCTATTCCGCCATCGATCTGGGATCTGACCATCCGTGTCACCCAGGGCGCCGTCCGCAACGTGATGGCGCGGGATGGGCAGTTGGCCTGGCAGGAATAGCAGTATATACAGCGCCGTTTGGCGAACTTCGGATGCGGATCGAGCCTGATCGCCTGTACCGGACAAATCGCCGCGCAGTACCCGCAGCGTGAACACCGGTCCTTGTCGATACGAAGGGTCACCGCCCGTTCCTTGTGCCGGTTGCGAAGCACGTACAGCCACCTCAGCGCTTCCGTACGCTTCATCCGCGCCGGACGATACTGTATTGCCACCGCCGCGGGATCCTCTCCCAATGCTGTAATTTTCGTCAGGTCGATGGTATATCCGCGCCGACCGGCCGCCGCGAGCAGCGGCACTCGCTCCGGAGCAAGGCCCATCACAAGGGTAGCGACCCTGTCCACTGCGGCGGGATCCATGCCGGCAATCAGCAATCCGGTCTGAATCGGTGTGCCTCGGGCCGGTCCGTCCCCCTCCATCCCCACCACGGCATCCATCACCGTGAAATGTGAAGGGAGATGCCCATTCAGATCCATCACCGCCTCGGCGAATCCTTCAGGATCAGGATAGTTCATGTGCAGCCGTGCTTTCGTGCCGCCCGGCAGGAAACCGACATGATTCTTCAGCGCGCCGGTCATCCCCATGAGAGAATGCGTCTTGAGTTTGGGCACGGTGACCAGGTACTCACAGGACCGTATCTCCCGGGCCAGAAATATCGATTTGAGAACCGCGCCACGCACTTTCTCTTCGACGATGGTGCCCTTGTCGAAATTGAGCAGTTCCGCGTGCGTATCTCGTATTACCTGCACCATACCCGAGGTGCTCAAGCAGCGGCCGGTATATCCGTATACTCCACACGAATCTCCCACCACCACTCTCGCCAGGCGATATTGGAAGAATGAAATCACGGCTCGCAAGACCTCGGGATGCGTGTTGACAGCCTTCTCCGGAGCATTACCGGACCGCAGATTCGGTTTTATCAGCACCCGCACCCGTGCTACCGGCGGATCGTACTCCAACAATTCAGCCAACCGCTCCACCGCCCGGTCCAATCCGGAGTAGCCCGGCACACTGATCAACGCCACTCTTGTATCACCGGCCATCATACACTCCCGCACAGCAACCGGAACAATCCCGTGCCGTCACTCCCTCGCGCGGTATGTTGCTTCGATCCGGCGGAATCCGTGTTCCTCCCCATCGTGCCCGAACTATCAGAATGCCACAGGAGGCCAGCAGCAGGTGGATCATTGTCTTGGTCTCCGTTGCCTGCTTCATGATCAAATTCTTCTTGCGCCAGCCCGTAAAAACTCCATCTTGACAAGAGAGAGACCGCCCCGAACGGTTCTCTTGAAATCCTCGAAACCGCGAAGTGAACACATGGTCCTCGCGAGCACCCTGGGATGAAAATAAAAACTCCGATTCACATTTTTAAACAGACGGAGCAAGGCAGGCTTGTCCAGATACCTTGTCCAGGCCGTGGGCAACTCATAATCCGTCTTTGGAGCCAGCATGAAACGTTTCCAGCAGTCCTCATCCCAGAGACCGAGTTCAACTCCGCGCTGAAAAATGGGTGCATCGGGATACGGCGTAAACAATGAATACACGACGAAATCAGGATTGAGCCGCCGGATGAATCCCTTCACCGCCAGCACCGACTGCTCGGTTTGTTCATGCGGATTGCCGATGATCATATAGGCGATGTTGCGGATACGCAGCTCCTGCGTCCAACGGAACACCCGGAAGATCTGCTCGATCGTAATGTGCTTGTTCAATTCACGCAGCCCCTCGTCGGAATAGGTCTCAACTCCGTAATGCATGCGTACAAGTCCGGCTTCCTTGGCCCGGCGAAGCATGTCATAGGTCGTCCCGGCACAACTGGCCTTGAAACCCCAGGAGATTTTCAGCCGACGTCGGATAATCTCGTCCGCTACCGCGATCACTCGATCCGGGGTCGGGTTGAAGATATCATCGATGAAATGGATCTCCTCTATCCCGTATCGCTCGACGCACTCCTGCATCTCGTCGACGATGTTGCCGACACTGCGCGTGCGGTAGCATTGGGGCACATTGCAAAACACGCACCGATTCGGACAACCTCGACTTGAAATGATGGTGGTGGCGCGACGGGCGACCATGCCTGGCGTGTAATAGCCGTCAAGGGGAAACGACTCTCTGTCAGGAAAGGGAAAAACATCCAGATCCATTGCCTGATGTTCCAGTGGGTTGAGGGTGACGGCACCATTTCGAGCCAACACGGTACCCGGCACGGTCTGCGGGTCCAGCCCCGCTTCCCAGGCATCCAGCAACGCCCGGAGCGGTTCCTCACCATCCCCCTGCACGGCGACATCCACTCCCTCCAGCATCGCCGCTTCACGAGGAAACGATGTGACATGCGGGCCGCCCAGGACGATGCGTATGGATGCATCCGCCATTTTCACAGCCAGGATTATCCTGTGTACATTAATGAGGTTATGGGTACAGGCGATGATTCCCATGACCCGCGGCCGGACCTGCCGCACCTTGCGCACGACATCTTCCGCATCGAGATCACCAGGCAGACAATCGATCACATCGACTCGATGTGAAGTATTGCGGTGCAAATAACTGGAGAGGTACATAATACCCAGGGGAGGGAATATATACGAATCCTGCTTGTTAAAAATGTCCGGAACCCCCGCCCAGACCTGGTCCCGTTTGGGGGGATGTACGAGCAGGATATCCATAGCAACCACCTTCCTGGGAAATCAGATTTCTACTTACTAGCCGGCTTTCCGGCTGTCAATGGCGCGTGCCACGCCACTTGTTCGATGCAAAGCGGCAACCAATCCACCATCTCCAGGAATGACAAATACACTACGGATGAGAAGAGAAAAGGTGGAAATGGGGAAACAGCGCCAATCTGCCGCTCCCGGCACCCGGTCCATCGCCTCTGTTCAATCGCGGGAAACGATTCAACACCTGGCGGCAGGATGGATTCGATGCATCCGGTGGTCAATGCGGCATCAATCGCAAAGCGAGTCGGGCTGGATCAAGGACGATTGGAGCGCTTACCCGGAGGTTGCCATTCACGTCTTCGCGCACCGGCACATCGACGATGCCGTCTGCGAGTAGTTCCAGGCCGAGCATGCCGATGGCCACGGCGGCTTCCTCCCGGCTTGCCGGTGAGCTACCGTTGGACCCGTAGAAGCGGAATTCACCGGTCTCGAGTTCCGCCCAGGCCGAGCGTATATGCGTTGCGCTGTAGGTTGCGCAATGATCCAGTCCTCCCTCCGGATAATCCTCGTAATTGTCGTGACACCACGGCAATGCAGCCTCGAATATCGAGAACCCAAGCGGAGCGACCCATTTTTCGGCTTCGATACCGATCTTCATGGCAATCGTGCTGAGATACAGTTCCAGCGGATGAACGAAATAGCCGCACTCATCTATCACCCGCGACATGAAGGAAGCGGGCACGCACCATTCGACCCGATCATACATTTCTCCCTGTTCGAACATGCAAAACATGTCCAGACCAATTTCCACCGCAGTCTCATCGGCGCCATCGAACGTATCGGCGGGAGGCAGGAATCCGGGATGAAAAACAGCATCGGCTGCGGAATGACTGAAACTGCCGAAACAGAAGGCGATCACCTGTTGATCCGCGTAGGTGTACGGCGGTCCCGCCATGAGTCGTAACCAGGCCATGACATGATCGCCGAAGGTCGATTCATAACCGTCATGCACGAGTTCTCCCATTTCCCGGAAATCGCCTTCTCCACCGGCGATGAAATCCAACAACCAGAACATGTCCGGGAACACTGCGCCGGAATCCATGGCGCCCGGAAACGCCTGTGCAAGATTGTACAACAATGGTTCCTGTGCAGGATCGAACATGGCGATGGTCCGTTCACAGATCTCCTGGTGAGTACTGATCCCGCAGGCCATGACCGGAGTCGCAACCACCAACTGAATGACAATCAAAAACCTTCTCATTTCGCCTCCCAAGAAGTCTCATGTCCACCCGGTTTCGACCGTCCCGGAGTCAATCGACGACCAACGGACCACCGAATGGAGCACTCCATCGCTTTACGGGTAACCGCAGCCGCCATCCACCGTCACCTGCCTGCTCATCCGGCGCTCTCCTGGCTCACAGGATTGAACCGCACGCGCACGGCAAGATCATTATAATGTATGACGCTCGTGCCTGTACCCTAGTCGATCCACTTCTCCATTTCAAGTTCCATTCCAAGACCCCGATCAACGGCATCCCCTACGACTGAACCAGCTCTCCAACCGACACGCCATGCGTTCGAGATACTACGGCACGCCGTGCGAAAGTGCGGTTTTTTCTGCATTCGCTCGTGGCTGCCGATCGGATGCAGTTGTCTTTACTTCATCCATCGAACTGAAAGGTGGACCCGAACCGGGTCCAACGCCGTGAACGTCAGATCAGGAGCGGCGTCGCAGAACAGCCACCACCATGAGATGGTACGAGTACGGCAATTGATCCAGCAGATGTATGGATTGCATACGGTAACCCGCCGCCCCTAGGGCAGTAATATCTCGCACCAGGGTCATGACCGCCGGGGCGATATAGATGATGCGCTCCACTCCCAACGGAGCCAGGTATCGCGCAAGCGGAGCGCCAAAAGGCCGACGGATGGCATGCAGAATAGCGATGGTGGCACGCTGACCGGCCTTGATACAGCGCGATACCGCCCGGTGCGCTTCGCCAAGACGGATGGTGACCCCGGACGCGCCTCCCAGGTTCTTCTCGAGAAACTTCACTGCGGACTGGTTCACATCCACCGCGATCACCTCTGCCTTCGCGGCTGTAAGCGAACAGGTTAAGGTGCCAACACCGGCGCCGATTTCGATGATCGAAGCTCCTTCCACCGGCGCCAACAGGCGGAAGAGAAGGTCATGAAGGAGCCTTGTCGATGACAGAGAGACCGGCATCCAGGCCGGAGGCCCCACCAGTAGCCGGCGACCGGCGTGCGATAATCCCAGTTCCGCGGGACCGTGGGTCCAAAGGCATCGCCCCGCCGGCGAGGTTACAAACAAGGCCGCCTCCGCCGGCAGTTCCCCGATGGCAGCATCCAACAGCTTCATGGGAAGCACCGTTTCGGCCTGCAGGTGGATGTACGCGGTGGAGGCATCCGCGATCCCCACCTGCACCGACCGGCACATCGCCGCCAGGCGCGCCACATCAGAGAGCCTGAAGAGTGTTCCAAGCACCTGATTCAAACGGGGTGACTGGACCGGACAACAACGCAGGTCCGGGACATTCTCCCAGCCGTTCCGTGCACGCAGCGAAGGAGTCGGTCCAGCCGGTCCGGAGAGTACGCGGAATCCAGCCCGCAACCGATAGCCGAGAGGTTCGGGATGGTGCGGAGAATCGGTCACCACCACACCGTTACATCCGACATTGCGCTGCAGTGAGATCCGGACTGCGTCAGATTTCAGCCGAAGACTACGGGCATAGGTGAGATGTTGGAACACACAGCCTGAGCAATAGTCAGCTTGTCCGCATACCGGAACGATCCGGTGCGGAGACGGCTCCATGACCTCCACGAGGCGGCCGAAGCGCCTGCCGCGTGCATCTTCCACCGGTGCGAAGCGAACCGATTCATCGATATCGACACCCGGAATCCACCATTTCACACCACCCGCCGAAACCATTCCCAAGCCGGTGAAACCAATCTCCGCGACACGACCTTCCAGTATCGATCCATTCATCTTCGAAGGGAATCGTTGAATCCGCGGCAGGACATCACGTTTTAGCCGCCGCGCACAACGCCTTGCAGGCCAACCCAGATCTCGCGCATGATCCGATGCAGGTCCGGCGCCGGCAGGTCCATAACCGTCACACCCCGCATGGAGGCTTCATGGAATGCCTGGTGAAACGGAATACCGGGAAGCACTCGAATTCCATCACGGATGCACTCCCGCTCGACCTGCTCCGCCAACTCTGGATAGATGTCACGCTTGTTCACCACCACGAGGCTCGGAATAGAGAAGTGGACGCATACCTCGAGAATACGGCCGAGGTCATGACGGCCTGATTCCGAAGGCTCGGCGACCAGCAGGGCGGCATCGACTCCGCTCAGGCCGGCGATGACCGGACAGCCAATACCGGGTGCGCCGTCGATAAGCACCAGGTCTCGAGCATCGTCAACGGCGATGCGTGCGGCTGTATCGCGTACTTCGGCCACCAATCTTCCGCTCCCGGATTTCCCCACCTCGAGACAGGCATCGACCAGTGGACCGAACCTCGTGTTGGTCACCCTGATGGAACCGACCAGCTTGTCACGCATGCCGATGGCTTCCACAGGACAGACATCGGCACAGCAACCGCAGCCAATGCAGGAAACGGCATCGATCACCGCCACCCACTTCCCCAGTCCCGCATCATTGCGCACGGCCACCGCGCCGAACCTACATACCGTGGTGCACTGACCGCACCCGATGCACCACTCATGGTCGACAATGAACTCGAACCCGACCCGTAGAGGACGTTCCGGCCGTCGACTGCGCAGGGGACCCACCAGCAGTCCGAGGTCCGGGGCGCCAGAATCGCAATCAGCTAGCACCGTGCCCCGCGCCAGACTGGCTAATGCGGCGGTGACGGATGTCTTACCGGTGCCACCCTTCCCCGACATGACCGCAACCTGTTTCATACCTTGGCCTCCCGCTCGATGCGCTCCCACAGGCGGACAAATCGGTCACGGAACTCGGGCACTGCGTCAACCACCAACTGAGCCCTGGCGCCGGCGGCGGCGATTCGAGTATCATACGGGATCGCGGTGAGAATGGGCGTCTGGAAACGGGCGCATAACTCCCTGATTGGGCTCTCGTCCACTCCGGACCGATTGATCACCACCCCTGTCCGGCGGGTCAGAAAACGAGCCAACTCCAATCCCAGTTCCAGGTCACGAAGACCGGGCATAGTCGGCTCTGCCACCAACAGCAGGTAATCAACCCGGCGAATCGCCGCAATGACCGGGCAGCCATTACCCGGAGGCGCATCGACCAGCACGATTCCATTACCTGGAACGCGTTGGCGCACTGCCTCCACCAGCGGTTCAGCCCGACTGATGCCTGTATCCAGACGCCCGGTAACCAGAGTCACTCCGCCACGGGTTCCAGTCTCGATCGTGCCGACTTCCAGGCTCGTCTCGGTGATCGCCCCTTCCGGACAGGCACGTTCACACCCGCCGCAGGAGTGACACAACTGGGGGAACACCACGGCGGCGCCACCCACCACGGCAATGGCGTTGAATCGGCAGACCCGGGCACATTGACCACAAGCGATACAGCGATCCCGGTCCACGCGAGGAACCGGGACGCCGAAACGGACCGATCCGGTGGATTCGGGTTTGATGAATAAATGCGCGTTGGGCTCCTCAACGTCGCAATCCAAAAGAGTTACCGGGGCAGTGAGCACCATGGCCAGGTTGACAGCCAGGGTCGTCTTGCCGGTGCCACCCTTGCCGGATGCAGTCGCGACGGTGATTCCCATGTTTACCAGTGATCCGGCTTGTCCGATCTCGCGGACACGGTGAAATCACCCTTCTTGAAACGCTCGAGCGTCTGCCGGCAGGTCCCGGCGGCGCCGGTACCGATCTTGATACCCGCCGCTTGCAATCCTCGGAAAGCCTTGGGTCCGACATGGCCGGTCAGGACCCACGCCACGCCAAGTTCCGCCACTCGCTGCGCGCTCTGGACACCCGCTCCCTGTATGGCGGTCAGGTTGACCGAGTTATCCTCAACCCGGTAATCACCGGTTTCGGCATTCACCACCAAAAAATATTTGGCGCGGCCGAACCGCTCGTCCACCATGGCATCAATCGTGGTTCCCGTCGAGGTGATCGCGATCTTCATGTATTTCCTCCTTCATTGACCTCGCGAGTTTACTCCGTCCGGACTTGATTCGCAACGAGACAGCGGTATTCCCGGCCGGTTCACTGAGACGAACCAGGGATCGACCGATGTTGCAACGGAAACGACACGGTGTAAAGGCAGCAAAAATCGACGGGCGGCGCCTATTCACGGCGTCGCCCGCCACGGCACACATCGCTCCGGGCATCAAGGCTCGGGCGATTCTCTTCCAGTATCTTCTGCAGCCCTGGACAAATCAGCCTGAAGTTCCGCGATACGCTGCTTTATCTCGGCCGACTGCTGTTCCAGCTCGGCCAGTGTTCCGTTCAGCGTATCCAGATCATACCGTGCTGCGCGGGGCGGCGCCCCGTAATACCCGCCGAAATCCGGCGGCACGGGCGGCGGATAGGGAGCGGCCCAGCCACGCCGCCATGCCAGGCCTCGTCCGAAACCCCAGCCACCTTGAAAACCACCTCTGAAACCTCGTCCAAAACCTCGTCCGGCGCCGCGGCCCCAGCCGCCACGGCCCCAACCGGCACCATACAGACCGCCGCCGGCATACGATGCCGTTTCCGCCCCAGGCCGGCAGTAACCGAATCCTCCTCCGGTGCGGGATCCCTGACCCCGCGGTCCTGTTCCATCAAATCCAGGCATGATCCTCTCCTTTCCGTACGGCCGGCACCTTCAACGATGCCGGCCGCCGCGATATCGCCTGCGGTGTGCGCCGCAACGGCAGCCATGGCCGGGCATGGCCAGATCAGGATGGGGCAAACCGCCGGCGAGAAAGGCATCGAGCACCTTCCCCACCTCGCCGGATACCCAGGGCACCAGGCGAATGCCCAGACCCGTCACCTGCCTCGCCAGCCAGTGACTGATGCCGCCACACAACAGGACGTCTACATGGTTACGGTCAAGCTCGATCGCACGGGAATACCAAGGCAGATCACTCCAGTCCCACTCGGCCAGGCGTTCGACCGGACCGCTGGAAACTCCGTACACCACCACCATTCGACCGGCGTCAAAGGTCGGTGCAATCCTGCCGCGATATTCGGGAACCGCAATCTTCATGATCACCTCACATAGAAGAGGGAGCAAAAAGCCTGCCAGGATCGATTTTTCGGGAAAATTCTTATCACCACGCCAGTTACCATTGTCCGGCAATCATCGACAACAATCAGTCAACACCCGCCACGAATGATTGCGGGTGAAGCATGATTGTCATTTGCAAATCGGCAATGCCATTTTGTTGCAATGTGCACGATCGTTCACGAGGCTGGTGGAGTCAGGCGCAGGCGTTTCATCTTTCGCCAGAGGGTCGATGCATCGATACCCAGTTCGGCGGCCGTGGCGCTTCGCCGCCAGTCGTTGCGTTCCAGGGCGCGTCGAATCGCCGCTTCTTCCACCTCCTGGAGGGTGGCCGGTTGTCCTTCGAGAGAATCGTCCGCGCCGTGCCGAATAAACTGGCGCGGCAGGTGCCGGAGCTGGATTTCCTCTTCATGGCAGAGAATGAAGGCATGTTCGATGGCGTTTTCAAGTTCTCTGATATTGCCCGGCCAGTCGTGCCGCATAAAAGCGCTCAAGGCATCCCTCGATATTTGTTCGATGTGTTTGTTACGCAGCTTGCTCATTCGTTCGATGATGTGGGCCGCCAGCAGGGGGATGTCTTCCTTCCGTTCCCTGAGGGGTGGCAGGACGATCCGGATGATGTTGATACGGTAGTAGAGGTCCTGACGGAATCGTCCGGCGCGCATTTCCTCCTCGAGATCCTTGTTGGTTGCAGCCAGGATTCTGACATCGGATTGGATGCTGGAGGTAGCGCCGAGGGGTTCATAGGTTCGTTCCTGGAGGACCCGCAGCAGGCGGATTTGCATGGCCGGCGAGACATCGGCGATTTCGTCCAGGAACAGGGAGCCGCCTTCAGCCATGGCGAAACGACCCGGTTTTCGCCTGCGTGCGTCGGTGAAGGCGCCGGCCTCGTATCCGAACAGTTCTGATTCCAGCAGGGTATCCGGCAGCGCACCGCAGTTGACCGCCACCAGGGGTGCGGTGCGGCGGGGACTCAGGTTGTGCAGGGCACGGGCCAGCAGCTCTTTGCCCGTGCCGCTTTCCCCTTCGATAAGCACGGTACTCTCGCTCTCGGCGATTTCCGGCAGAATGGCGAACAGTTCGTGCATCCGGTGGTTGCGTGAAATCATGTCTTCGAAGGAGAAGCGTGCTTCCACTTCTTTGCGGAGCTGAACGATCTCGGTGATATCTCTGAAGGTTTCGACGCCGCCGATGATGGCGCCGTTTGTGTCCAGCAGGAGACCGGTGCTGACGCTGATGGGTATACGCCGACCGTCGGCACGGACGATGACCACCTGCTCGTCCATGACCGGCGCTCTCTGTTCGAAGGTGCGACGCAGAACGCAGTTCTGTTCGCAAATATTCGTCCTGAAGACTTCCCAGCAAGAGCAGCCCAGAGCTTCCTCACGATTCACTCCGGTGATCCTCTCGGCGGCTCGATTGAAGAAGCTGATCTTGAAATCCTGGTCTATCGTGAAGACGCCGTCGGAGATGGCATCGAGAACCACCGCCGATTCCTCGCGACAGAGAGATTCCCGGTCGCGCGCCCCGTCTTCGTATGAGTGGCCAGCCTTCACGTCACTGCTGCGTGGCGAAGCGAAATTGAGCCGATGGCCCCTTGGGTCCCGCGGTCACGATGTATTTTTTATCGACGGAGGCCAGGATGTCCTGCATTGTTTCAATATAGAGTCTCTGCCGGGTGACCGACTTCGCCATTGTATATTCGGAGAGAACGTCAAGGAATCGTTGAGCTTCTCCGCTCGCGGTGGCGATCACCTGCTGCTTGTATGCATCGGCTTCCCGCAGCAGGCGATCGGCCCTGGCATTGGCGTCGGGCATTTTTTCGTTGCGGTACGATTCGGCCTTGCTGATCGTCTTTCGCTGATCGATCTGAGCGTTGATCACATCGTCGAAGTACTCCTGCACCAGCCGTGGCGGGCGCACATCCTTGAGTTCCACGAACGAGATGGACAGGCCTGTCTCCAGGGAGTCAAGCTGTTCCTGGAGCCCCATCATTATGCAGGTCTCGATCCGCCGCTTGCCGTACGTGAGGATCTCATCCACCGGCAGTCCCGCCAGGCATTGCAGGATGGTGTTCGCCGCCAATGCGCGCAGGGCGATTTCACCATCCTTGACATTGAACAGGTAGCTGACCGGGTCGGAGATGGTGTATTGCAGCACACAGTTGATTGTCACGATATTGTTGTCACCCGAAATGCAGTAGGTGGACAATCCCGTCATGTTGTAAAAGGCCGTGGCGGTGGGAGCGCCCTCGAAGAAGTCGTCGATGAATACACGGTTCACCATGCGCACAGGAATCTTACTGATCGTGTCCACCGGCCAGGGCAGGGCGAAATGGATTCCCGGCTGCACTTGTGGTTCGACTACCCGCCCGAACCGCTGCAGCACGCCAACCTCGTTCATGGCGATGGAAAACACGCCCGAGAACAGATACACCACCACGAGCACAACGGTGACGCCGAGAATGAATCTCATGGTATAGCGCTTGCTCGTGGCAAGCTGCTGCCTGATGAGGCTGCTCATGGCGCTTTTGCGCCGGCTTCCACGGCCGGATCTATGTTGAGATACTTGAACAGTTCTGAATCGGTCGACAGCACCAGGGTGGACTTGCTTTTCAGAATTTCGCGATAGAGATCCATGGAGCGGAGGAACGCGAAAAAGGCGGGATCCTGCCCGAATGCATCGGCGTAGATCCGCAATGCCTCGCGATCGCCTTCACCCTTGGTGGTTTCCGCCTGCCGGTATGCCTCAGCCAGGATCTGGGTCACCTCTCCGTCCGTCTTGGCTTCAATCTTGGCCGCTTCCTCCATGCCCTCCGCCCGGTATTTCTTGGCTTCCTTCTCCCGCTCCGCCCGCATTCGGTTATAGACCGCATCGGCCACGATGGAAGGATAGTTGATCCGGCACAATCCGGTTCTCACCACCGTGATTCCATACTTCGATCGCGCCCGTTCATCAGCCGTGGTGCGGATCCGGTGCTCGATCTCATCAATCTCCACCTTGTCTTCGTCGGTGTTGATGATCCGGTCGAGAGAATAGTCTCCGAGAACTGAACCAAGCTGCGATATAATCATGTCGCCAAGCTTCTGCTGGGCCACCGCTGGCACCGTCAATGACTGATGGAACAACAACGGTTCTGAAACGCGCCAGCAGACATAGCACGAGATGATGATGGGATTCTTGTCACCGAACAGCAACTGGATCGGCTGGGTTCTGAAGACGCTTATCCGCTTGTCGATGCGGTTCACCGATTGAATGAAACCCGGCAGTTTAAAATACAACCCGGCCTGTTCCACTGTGCGGATAGTCTTTCCAAACTGGGTGATCACGACGAATTCATTGGGATTGACGGTGAAAGTCGACAGGTATACGCCAGCAATGAGCAACGCGCCGCCCAATATCAACAGAAATCGTTTCATCAGAATTCACTCCTGTAGAGATCCTCTTTCTGCATGCCCAGCCTCTCGAAATCCATCCAAAGTTGCGGTGTTCCCGCCAGCGGGTCCACGAGCACCTTGCTGACCGGAGCGAGGATCTCCTTCATGGTCGAAAGGTAGACCACATATTCGATTATATCAGGCGACATCTGGTAAGTTTCCCATTTGGCCAGAAACCGACTGGCGTCGCCTTCCGCCTTGTCGATTTTTTCGCTCACATACGCCCGCGCGGCCTCCTCTTCCCTGGTAGCCTGCCCTCTCGTCTCCGGTAACGCCTTGTTGCGATACCCATGACCGATGTTAATCTGTTCCTCCTTTTCCTGCATGGCGGCAATGACGCGCTCGTAAGAGTCGGCGATGAAGATGGGGGGATGAATATCCTTGAAATTCACCTCGACCAGTTCGATACCGGTCTCCAATCCATCAAGATCTTCCTGGAGCTGCTGAAAAATGATGGCCTCGATCTCGCCGCGCTGGCTGGTAACCAAATCGAAGAACGTAATGCCGGCGAAAATCCGGGTGATGGAGGTGTGAGCGACATTGTCGATGACTTCCGCCTGGTTGGCCAGGTTGTAATAATACTTGAATACATCGTTAACCCGGAAATGGATCACCAGGTACGGATAGAAAAAATTGTTATCACCGGAGATGAACGGTTCTTCGGTGCCATGTTGCATCGTCCACAGCAGCGCGAAACTGCGCGCGTCGGTGACGTTCCCGACATTGAGACTGCGGATGGGACGGGAATCGATGACAATGGCGTTGTCCACCGGCCAGGGCAGCTTGAAATGCAATCCCGGCTGAATGGCGGCCCCGGGGTTCATGGTCCGCCCGAACCGTTCAAGAATCGCTTCCTGGCTGATACCCACCATATACACGCAGGTGCTCAGCCAGGCACCCGCCACTGCGATCACCAGCAGTACCGCCACGATCCTGCCCATTCGTTTGACCAGGAAAGAAGAAGAGAGGTTCAAGCCGAAGGCCTGATCGATATAGCGCAGACCGCTGCGCAGGCGACCGGGATCGATCAACGCCGCCAATATCCGATATGACCGGTAGTATATCTCGAACTGCTCCTGGCGGCGGGCTCTCAGCACGATCACGTTCACCAGTGTTTCCACTGCGAAGGAGAACACGAAGATCGTGATGAGTCCGCCCACCCAGCGATCGATATTGACACCAAGGGCATACATGATCAGGGAAAAACCGGTGAGCAGTGAAGCAGTCATATCGGCCTTGGCATGGTTGCCATCGGCCATCAATCCAAAAGAACCGGTCGCTTCGCCGATCCCTGTTTCAAAGCGATACACGAAATAGGAGCCGAGAGCGAAAACGATAAAAACCACGCCGGCGACGATCGGCTTCTGCACCTCACGCCTTCCCGCCGAGAAGACTTGGTAAAAAAGAAAAATCGAGATGAGCAGCAGGAACAGGCCGATCACCAGGGCGGCTTTCTGATCCAATGACCACCGTGGCTTGCCCCCTGCGCCATCTGCTTCGGCATCCTTGTCACTGCTCACGGCGATGAGCACGAGCAGCGAGGTGGCGATGTCGGTGAAGCTGTGCCACGCCTCGGCGAATACGGCTATGCTGCCGCTCACGGCAAACAGTATGAATTTGAGCACAGTGAGCAGGAGATTCAGTCCTACTGTCAGAGTTGCGGCTTTCTGTCTGGTCTGCAAAATACCTCCTTCTCGATCCCATCGACCGCCCAGTCCGGACGGAATCGTCGCCGGGATCGTCCCCGCACCGCTATCCGCGATGCGTGCGAATTATTACTATAAACCTTGCGGATGAAAGCCTCAAGTCCGGTTCTCCCCAACCTCTTTGCGCAGGAATGCCGGTCGGGTTTGAGATTACGTCGGCGAACGCCGATGGGTATGTTACAGTAGCGGCAAGGCGGTCGTTCATGAAACGTGGATCATGGCCAAGCGCGGCAATGTTGATACTCATCCTCACCATTCTTGCCGGTCCCGCACGGATGGAAACATTCGATTATGCCACCGGTGACCGGGTGACCAGGATGTGGCTGCCGGACCAGGCACTCGAAATCCGCGGCATTCTTATCCAGGGCAACGGCGCCGGCTCCGATGCACGCCGCTACCTCAATAATCAGGCCATGCGTGGATTCGCCCGCCTCCACCACTTCGCCTTCATCGCCACCGGATACTGGGGCAACCTCAGCGGCGTGGAGATCGACTTGTGGGAACAGCATCTCGATGCCTTCTCGGTGATGTCAGGACATCCTGAACTGCGGCATGCGCCCTGGCTCCCCCTTGGATTCTCTAACGGAGGCCAGATGTCATATGGATTCAACGCACTGCGGCCCAAGAAAGTGATCGGTTTTATCGCCAATAAGGGCGGATATTACAATGATCCGCTGCCACCTGAAGCGGCGCTTGAAACTCCGGGTATCCTGGTGGCCGGAGAACTGGATACGGAATTCCGGCGCACAGCCATCCGCACGATTTTTTTCGAGAATAGAGCAAGGGGCGCCAGGTGGGCCTGGGTTGAAGAACAGGGCATGGCGCATGAGTCGGATGCGGAACGCCTGCTGCTGCCCTTCATGCATGAATGTATGGTGCTGCGTTATCCGCCGGACCAGGTTCCCACCGCCACGAGCGGTGTGGAACTGAACAATCTGCCCGAGGATTCAGGATGGCTGGCCGATCCCTCGTCATGGAGCCAGCCACTGACCTTCATCTCCGAATATGATGCCTATCCTGGAGAAAACCGCCTCGCGGCATGGCTGCCGGATGCAGGCACCGCCTTCGCATACCGGGCATTTGCAACCCGCTGCAAGTGGTTGGAAAAAACCGGCTTCGGCATGATCGGTGATCGGCCGCTCTACATCGAGGTGCCGGATTTCAGTGAATACTGGCACAGGATTCCAGCCCCCGCGCCGGTCTTTCAACCGGTCAGCATCGATACCAGTGAGTACCCCTTCTGGGCTGATGTCACTTTTTTCAGCCTGGATCGACCGTTGCTGCGGATCGTGGGAGACGGCGATCCCCATGGCCATGCCGCCGGCATTCTGGAACTGGATTCGGGG
>JAFGDC010000033.1 GCA_016932295.1 candidate division CSSED10-310 bacterium | reverse complement strand
GTCAGCCGGCCTGTTCGGGCTGTTCGACACTCAACCCACGTAAAACAATCCCTCCATTCCTTTCGCCATCAAAGTGGAAGGTTGCCGCCGGGGGGGCGTCCGTCAGGTCGTGTTGAATGCGGCATTGAAAAGCGGCCGTTGACCACTGCGGGGAATGCAGGCGGGGGATGTGGGACGGCTTTCGTTTCGACATAAGGATTACGGCTCGGATTCTGTCTGTCGGGGGTAGTGCCGGGATCAGTGTGAAAGACATTGTGTCGCCCTGCGAAAACAGATGCCTTGCATATGACTCACAGTCTACTACAGGAACCAGGCGGGACTCTCGTTCCGATGGGGTCGCGTTCTCCATGGGGTCGTACCCTGAATCCTGTACTGTTCGTCGTGGTGCGTTGGCTTTCAATCTTTCAACAGCAACCACGGAGACAAAGGATGAACTGCTACCACTCGAACATGACAAGACGCGATGAGTAGACAGGAGGTGGTGTCCTTATTCGGGAGTGAACCGATAGCCTTGGTGTGTCGGGGTAGCCCAGTGGACTGACCAAACACGCCACGGACATGGCCTGATTGGGCCTTCCTCGGCCCCCTCCAAACCAGTGGCGCTGATAACGCCACTACTGAAGGCACACGAAGGTGCTTTTCGTCAGGCAACCTCTCCTCTCTATTGATCCACCTCAGGCGTATATTGAAACCAAAGTGGACAGGCCGGCGGCTTGGCGTTTTCGGAGGCTGCTGCTATGCTTTCGGTGACGTGCGAACACGCGGCGTCCGCCGTGATGTCCACCAGGGACCGCCGGCGGCGTGCGGTGGAACAGGAAGGAATCCAAGTGAATATTCTGATTGTGAACACCACTGCCATAACCAGGTTGGCGCCGGCTGTGCCGCGGCGCGTGGCTTTGAACGCGGCGGTGCTGCGGGAGGCCGGTTACGAGGTGGATGTCCTTGATCTTTGTTTTTCAAAGAATATCCGGGGCGCGGTGGAGACCGCCTGCCGTGAGGCGCGGGTGGATGTCATCATCGCGGCGGTGGATCGCTACGAGGCGCTGTGCCAGGACAGGCCGGACATGGCGCGTTTGAAAACGGTGTTCGAGCGAATCAGGGCGGTGCATACCGGGCCACTGGTGATCTGCGGTAGTTGCATGGCCGAAGCACCGGTGGACATGATCAGGCTGTGCAACGCGGATTTTGGGATCGTGGGAGAGACCGAGGCGGTCCTCCCTGAAGTAGTGGGAAGACTGGCGAGCGGCGGTGACTGGCGGCAACTTTCGCCGCTGCCGGGTGTTCTGTGGCGTGAACTGCTCGATGCCTGTGATCCCGGCGTCTGGAATGTGCAATTGAACGAACTCCCATTGCCTGCCATGGAGGGCTTCGCACCGGAGTATGGCGGTTGGACGCCGCCTCGGGTCGCGATCGAGCCCTTACGGACCTGGGGGGTGGAAACCAGGCGTGGCTGTCCATACGATTGCCCCAACTGCCGGGTTCCTCAATTACACGGCCCGATCATCCGCACCAGGTCGATGGATGGCATCATAGACGAGATCGACAAAATGATCGCCGATCATCAAGTCAGGGAGTGGTTCCTCCTGGATCGCCATTTCCAGTTTCCTTACCGGCACATCACCGAGTTGTGTCATAGTCTGAGCGGCCGTGCCCAGTTTGCATCATGGACCGCCTTCACCTGCAATGGATTGGAAAGTGTCGATCTGGACATGCTCCACGAGATGAAGGCAGCCGGTTGCGATGCAATCGTCGCCACGATCCCCTCTCTCCATGATGATATCATCGCTTCCATGGGGAAGACATATACGGTGGAGCACGTCGTCAGGTTCAGCGGCTACGTGAAACGGGCCGGCATGAGACTCATGCTGGTAGCCACCGTCGGTTATCCGGAAGAATCCATCCGGATGCTGGAAGATACGCTGACTATCCTGGAAGATATCGCGCCTCCACACCTGGTGTTGGAAATTGGCTTGACCCTGAGCCGTGGTTCCCTGATGGACAAGGAATTGGCTCAGATTGCCCTGGGTGGGGAAGATCCTTTGGAACCGGCACGGTTCGTGTCCACGAACTTCGAACCCAAGCAACTGGCGCGGCTGATGGGCAGATTCTCCAGGAAGCACGAGGATTGGTGGTTTCGCAGCGCATTTGGCGAACCGTGGCTAGACAGCACCATCGCCGCCGTCAGGAGGCTTCATGCCAAATCCTGAGCGTTCGTGGAGTTGTTTTCTCAATCCTGACTGATACCCGCTGGCCGGGACTTGATGCTTGCAGTGGCAGTGCGCGTGTAGAGGCAAAGAATCTCGCTGAACATGGGGTGGTGGGCAGCTCCCGCGTCAGGTGGGGGAATAGGCCGGCGGAGCGATTGGATGGGTGCGGTGGCAACGGCGGGTGGTGTGGGCAGAACCTTCTGGCACGCCACAGATTTCAAGGAGGTGTTCAATGCGCGGCAATGTATGTCCTGGTTGTGGTCAGGCCGTGATGACCTACGGCACATTTTTTCGGGAGGCGGAGCCCGGCTGCATCTCCCGGTGCAGGAGTTGCGGTATGCCCCTGAGGAGAAGCCGCCTGGTCTATCTGCTTCTGCTGGTGATGGCCATGCTCCTCGCCATACCTGGTGTCGGGATCGTGTTCGCCTTCAGTCGCGGCTTGCCTATCTGGGTCGGAGCGATACTCTGCCTCATCTTGTTGACGGTCTGGATCCCACTCACCAACTACCTTGGATACCGCCTGGTTGGATGGATACCCGCCGGCAGGGTATCGTAACCTCCCCCCGGGGAATTCCAGACTTACGACCAGATTCAGGCCATGATCCAGCCAAGCTCCCTGATCCGGGTTGCTCTCAATCTGTGATGGCAGGCATCGTCACCTGGTGACCGGCCTGCCGGCCCAGCGTCAGGAGCACGATCATTGCCAGGAACGCCAGCGCCGCTCCGGTGAAGAACGCTACCCGCGGTCCCAGGACGGCCCAAAAAACGCCGAACAGGAGACTGGCTGGCAGCGCCGCGAATCCCACCGCGCCATGGTACAATCCATAAGCGGTGCCCCGTTTCTCGACGGGTGTGAAATCAGCCACCAGGGCTTTTTCGGCGCCCTCCGTCAAGCCGTAGTAGAGTCCGTAGACCAGCAGAACGAGCCAGATCTGGTGAAGCGATGAGAGTAACGGGATGGCGATGTAGACGCCCATGTACACAGCCCAGCCGGAGATGATGACGGCGCGCCTGCCGAGAATATCCGACAGGCGGCCGCCGGGGATTGAAAAGACGATCTTGGCGAAATGCAGGAATATCCACAGGATGACGGTCCAACCCAATCCGAGCCCGAAGGTGGTTTGCGCGTAAAAGATCAGGAAGAGATCGGAGCTGTTGCCGAGCGTGAACAGGATGACCGCCAGCAGGTAGATGTAGAACTGCCTGGGCAGTCCCTTGGGAGCGGCGGCATGGCGGGGTTTCGAGGTGGGGTGTGCTGAAACGGGATGCGGGATGTCGCGGACTCCCAGCCACAGGCTGAGCATGGCGGCCAATCCAGGGAGAAGCGCACAGGCGAACAGCCAGCGCAGGGCCGTCATTTCCGGGGGCGAAAGGCTTGCGGCGCCCTGCTGCCAGAGGTTTGAGGTGCCGATGAACAGGCGCAGCACCAGCAGGCCGGTGAGGGGGCCGGCCACCGCGCCGGCATGATCCATCATTCGATGGAAGCTGAAGGCGAGGCCTCTGGTATCCGCTGTCACCGATTCGCTGATCAAAGCATCCCGTGGTGAAGTGCGCACTCCCTTGCCGATCCGATCGAAGAACCGCAGCGCGACGACATGCCAGCCCGTCATGGCAAGGGCCATCACCGGCCGGGCCAGTGTGGATATGCCGTATCCCGCCAATGCCAGCGGTTTGCGCTTGCCCAGACGATCGCTGTAGCGACCGGAGATCACCTTCAACAGGCTGGCGGCGCTCTCGGCGATGC
>JAFGDC010000328.1 GCA_016932295.1 candidate division CSSED10-310 bacterium | reverse complement strand
AGCGCGTGGCGCCAGTAGAGGGAGCGCGTGGCGCCAGCCGCGCCCTGGGTGCGGCGGCGGGCCCCCGCCGCCATCCCCTTTCCGGGGTCGTACCCGGAATCTTGTAATGCACTCTTAAAAGCGTTGACAGCCAAGACGTTACGACGGCAAATCCGTGGTTCGGTCAAGTCGATTCGCCTGTTACAGGCACACTCCTCTGTAAACGGATCCGTGACCGATGGAACTCGTCCTCCAGGCATGGATACCGCACCTCCCTGTCGGATGCGGTGGATTTAGGGTCTCCATGTTCCCTCCCACTCTCAGGATAGATCGTGTATGGTGAGGGATCTCGAGGGAGGTGAATATGAAAGTGATTGCGTTCAATGGCAGCGCTCGTAAAGACGGCAACACGGCGCTGCTCGTGGGCCATGTGTTCGAGGAACTGGCCGGGGTCGGGATCGAGACGGAGTTAATACAGTTGGCAGGTCAGCCGATACGGGGCTGCGCCGCCTGCGGCAAGTGTTACGAGAACCGGGACAAACGCTGCGGGATGCACAACGATCCGGTGAACGAGTACATCGCCGGGATGCTCGATGCGGACGGCATCATCCTGGCCTCACCCACGTATTTCGCGGATATCACCGCCGAGTTGAAGGCACTGATCGATCGGGCCGGCATGGTGGCGAAGTCCAATGGAGATATGCTCAGGTACAAGGCCGGCGCGGCGGTGGTGGCGGTGCGCCGGGGCGGCGCCATCCACGCGTTTGACTCGATCAATCATTTCTTTACTATAAACCAGATGATCATTCCCGGCGCCAGCTACTGGAACATGGGCATCGGCCGGAATGTCGGCGAGGTGGAATCCGACCATGAGGGCATCGGCACGATGCACACCCTCGGTCGCAACATGGCGTGGTTGTTGGAGAGAATCGCCGCCGGTCGGTCTTGATGCCATGCCGGAGACCGCCTTGCCACGGGCGCAAGCCGGCGGTCGCACCGTCCCCGGCCCGGGGTCCGTGCCGCGAGGACCGGAATGAACGGGCATGGAGTGTAGCATGAATGAACAGACCGCATTGGAATACCGCCGGCGAATCTGCCGGGCCATGAACTACATCAGCGAAAACCTGGAGCAGGAACTGACCCTCGACGATATCGCCCGTGCTTCCTCTTTCTCGAAATTCCATTTCCACCGGATCTTCAAGGCCGTGACCGGCGAAACGGTGTCCGCCTTCGTGCGCCGGTTGCGCCTGGAATGGGCCGCCAACCGACTGTTGGGCGAGCTTCGCAGGGATATCACGAGTATCGCCCTGGACTGCGGTTTTTCAAGCTCCCAGAACTTCGCCAAGGCTTTCCGCCAGCATTTCGGCATGTCACCAACGGGATTCCGTCTCAGCAAGCGGGGAACCGCATCCCGCAAGGCCGGAACCACGGCCGGCAAGCGGGTAAACGCCATGTCGCTGCGGGTTCACTATGATGAGGACACCATGAACACGATGACAATGAACCAAAGGAGGCTTGGCATGAATGTTGAGATCAAACAGTTGCCTGATTTTCATGTGGCGTATGTGAGAAAGCTCGGTGCTTACGGCAAGGAGACCTGCGAGCAGGCCTTCGGCGAACTGATGCAGTGGGCGGGGTCGCGAGGTCTGGCGGCGAAGGGGACGATGCTGGGGGTGTACTGGGACAATCCCGAGGTGACGCCGCCGGAAAAGTGCCGCGTGGATGCATGTCTGACCGTTCCGCCGGGGACGAAGACGAGCGGCCAGGTTGGAGTGCAGACCCTGGGCGGCGGATTGTACGCGATCTGCGGGTTCGAGATTCGGGGTGAGAGTTTTCAAGGCGCCTGGGATGAGGTTTTCCAGTGGCTGGTGGCGAGCGGCCGGGAATGCGAGGACAAGCCTTGTTTCGAGATGTACCATGCAAGTCCGGACGAACATCCCGAGGGCAAGTGGAAGTTTGACATCTGCGTGCCGTTGAAAGAGTAGGCGGCACAGGGCGGTTCCCGGGTTGCAGGTATCCGGCTGCTGACAGGCAACCGGCCCGCCGCGGCGGGCCGGTTGTTGTGTATATCTGGCTGGTTGGGGACTAACGCTTGCGTCGGGTGACGCCAAGACCGGTCATGGCGGCACCGAAGAGCAAGATCAGCACCACCGCGCCGCCGCCACCGAGGGCCGGCACGGGAGCCGGCGTCGGAGGAATGGTCGGTGTGCAGGTGTACGCCGGAGTGGGACTGTCGGTGGGAACCGGGGATGGCGTCATGGTGGGTTCGGGGGATTGGCTCGGAGACGGTTCCGGTGACATGGACGGGGTTGGTTCGGGGGTTTGCGAGGGTGTTGGTTCGGGTGTCTGCGAGGGCGATGGTTCCGGTGTGATGGAGGCGGTGGGGGTCGGGTACGGCGTTCCCGGGTCCAGTTGGTACAGGATGGCGCGGCCGGCCGAGGCCTGTCCGCAATCCTGGGTGAACAGAGGACTGCCCACGATGATGTCGTCCAGGCCGTCGCCATTCACGTCTCCGGCGCCGACGGACCAGCCCAGTTCGCTGATTCCCGTACCGTACGCCGCCCAATCGGGGTCGGCGGCGGGTCCGGTTGCCGAACCCTCAAACACGAACACCGCGCCGAAATTAAAGTCATAGGCCTTCATGCCGATGACGATATCGGAATACTGGTCGTTGTTGAGGTTTGCTCCCGGAGCGACGGAGGAACCGAATTCGCCGTATTGCGTGGCTTCCTTGGTCCAGAAGGGGGTGGATTCCAGGCCGGAAGGCGAGCCGCGGAAGAGGTACACCTTGCCGTACCCGCCGTTGCCGTATTGCTTGGCGCCGATCACGACATCGTCGTATCCGTCGTTGTCCACATCGCCTGCGCCGGCCACCGCGACACCGAACATGCACCATTCGTAATCACCGGACGCGGCCCAGGCATAAGAGGTGCTCACACCCGCGGGAGAACCGTGGTATACATAGGCGCGGCCGAATTCGCTGCCGCCGCAGCCGCACGCCTGGTAGTAGGGCGCGCCGACGATGACATCATCATACCCGTCGTTATTGACATCACCTGCCGAAGCCACCGCCGTGCCGTAAGTATCCTGGACATCGTAGCCGCCGGCGGTCCACGCCGCCATGTTTGACAAACCGCTCGCCGAGCCGTGATAGAGCCAGGCCTGGCCGGCGTTGTCGTTGCCATACATGTACGCACCGACGATGACATCGTCATAGCCGTCGTTGTTGACGTCACCGGCTGATGCCACGGCGCACCCGTAGGCCGCTTGCTGGGAACTCAGGGATGTGGACCAGGCCGGTCCCAGGAGGCCGCCGGCGGAGCCGTGATACACCACGGCGCGGCCGAATTCGCTGCCGCCGCAGCCGCACGCCTGGTGGAACGGAGCGCCGATGATGATGTCGGCATAGCCGTCGTTGTTCACATCACCCGCCGCAGCCACCGAATACCCGTACCGGAATCCGGTGCTCGCACCCCAGTTTTCCCAGTTGGGGGAAGCACCAGGGCCGGAAGCGGAACCGTAGAATACCAGGACGCGACCGGAATTGTCGCCGCAACCATTGTGATCCGGGGCACCTATGATGATGTCCTCGTAACCGTCATTGTTGACATCACCGGCTGCGGCCACCGAATGTCCGAGATGTTCCCGGAAATCATAGCCTTCATAGGTCCACACCTCGGTTAAAAGAGTCTCTGTAATCACTGGGTCGATGAACAGCGGATACTCGGCACGCCCGTCATCCACCACCACCTGGATGGCGCCGGCGTCAGTCACTTCGAGTCGCGCGGCCATCCCGGCGCCAGCCGCGTCTTTCACAATCAGGCTGCCGTAATTGAATACCGGTTTCCCTTCAGTGGTGACCAATTCGATGACCTGACCGTCCTGATTCAGCCGTGCCGTGAGACCCTCCAGGCCGATGCGTATGGTCAGGGAACCCCGGCCGGCCGGCCGATCGAAAAGAGTGAAGCCTTGT
>JAFGDC010000327.1 GCA_016932295.1 candidate division CSSED10-310 bacterium | reverse complement strand
CAGTGGCGCTGATAAAGACACCACTGAAGGCACACGAAGGCGCTTTTCGTCAGACAACCGCTCCTCTTTACTGATCCACTTCAGGCTTATATCGAAACCTAAGCTCCTTTGAGTCAGAGATCCACCCGGCGCAGATGGCGCTGGCGGCCGTAAACGGCGGGTGGCGGATGACTCGACCCAGTCTCGTGCCAGCGGGGAATTGATGAGATGAATGGGGACTGCAACACAGAAAGATACCGAGGTTGCGAAACAGGGGAAACTGCCAACCGGATATGTCCCGGATCCTCTTTCTTATTGCAACGAAAGATCTTGAAACTATTGCTGTTTCAGCCCCCTCCGCCGGCATGGCGGCCATTCGTGACTGTTGGTGGTCTGTCCGACCGCGGCGTCCGGTTCGCTCATCGTGCCTGTTTCGATTTACTTCGTGCGGCGTACAATCCCGTGAACGCCAGAAGCAGAATCGCCAAACTGGCGGTGTCGGTAGTCGGGATCACCGCGGGTGTCGATGTTCGAGTGGGGGTCGGGGTTGACGGCGGAGTCGGGCTGGCGGTCGGGCTTGGCGTCGGGGACGGGCTGCTGGTTGGCGTCGGACTGAGGAAGGGAGTGGGAGTTGGGGCGCACGGGTTAATCTGTCCCGGACTGGCGCTCAGCCAGTCGAAGTCGTTTGCATCGTCGTGGGTATCCACGCCGGTGGGACAGAGTTGGTACGTGATGGTGTCGGAACCGGCACGGTCAGTGACGGCCGCGCCCTCTCCATGGTTGCGCAACGGATAAGAGGAGAAGTCGCCCCAGCCAAAACCATCCCGGGGGCGGCAGTATGGATCCTGCAACTCAAGGCTGTCGGGATCGCCATCCTCGAGATCGAAGCTGGCGATAGCCAGGTCCACATTCGCAACCGCGATTTGACCGATAACAAAATAGCCGTCGGGAGGCATGATGGTACCGCCTGGAATGGTGTACTGGCCGTTATTGACGGTGGACAACAGGCCGCTCGTTCCGTCCCAACTGCTGATTCGCCAGCCGCCAAGATCGAGGCCGCCGCCGGGATAATACAGCTCCACGAAACTGATGTCGTCGCTGGCGGCGTCGTCATAACTGACTTCATTGACCACCGGCGCCGGCAGTGCATCGCGTGGTTCAGCGATGGCCACCGCATCGAGCAGTATGTACCAACCGTCATCCTGGATGTAGCCGCGGAACGCCACGCGGTTACGCTCGTTGCCAGATCCGCAGTACGTACTGAGATCATAGGAATAGAAGCGGTTATGGTAGTAAGGCGCGAGGGTCGCGATGGGACTTCCCACGGTCTCCCATGGGCCATCGTCCACCGAGATTTCGACCAGCAGGTTGTCGGTGGAAGCCTCACTGCGATGATAGAACCAGAACGACAGGGCGTAATCGGAACCCGTGCTCATATCAAGGTACGGAGTTACCAGGCGGACCTCGACGGGGACGCTGATATTGTAACCAAGCACCGCCTGTTGCGAACCCTCCACTTCCGCCGAGGTGGTCAGCAGCCAGTCGTTCGGCCCCTGCATCACTTCAGTGGTCCAGCAGACCGGCGGCATGGTGCCCTCGAAGCCTTCAAAGAAGGGGATGGTGGACGGGCAGGATGCGCACGGTTCGATGACGACCGTGTAGGAGCCGCATTGGTTGCTGGAGTTGCTGTAACCATCGACTACCAAGTAATAGGTGCCGGCAGTGAGGGTCAGACGAAAGAACTGGGGTTCGGGGTCGTCGATCACGCCAATGCAGGTTCCGTCTCCGTCGCAGGAGTCCACAATGTATACGGAGCTATCGAAGCCCGGGGTGTCGACAGTGATCTCGATGCAGGTGCCCTCGTTGACATGCAGACGGTAGACCACATCGGAGCTGCCGAGACCGTACGACAATGTACAACCCACAGCCCCAGAGCCGTAGTCGTTGGCGTATTGACAGGTGTCGCCTCCATTCATATAGGGAAGGTCTGCCGGAATCATCACCGGGATACCATCGGCGCAACTGTCGCCTTGCAAGGGCGTGGGAGTGGTGGTGGGAGTGGGGCTTGGTGTGTACGTGTAGATCGGCGTCGCTGTCGCCGGGCAGAGGCCGGGCCCGCAGCAATCGTCATGCACCACGATATTGTCCACGATGATACGTAGATCGTCCTCGCCCTGGTACTGGAAGCCGATATAGAGATTTTGGGTGTTACAACAGAGCAGCGGCACCATGGCACAGAGATCGAGCCTGACGTGTTCGCAGCCGTCGGTGTAGTAGTCCACCGGTCCATAGACCAGCGTCCACGCGCCGGGATCGAGGCATGGGCTGACTCCCGAGGTGGAGATATAGACCGCCAGTATATCGTCGTAGTACGACGATAGGTGGTTGTAGTCGAACTCCAGGACCAGGCAGGCTTGGCCGACGACGTCGATGGCGTCGGTAACCGCCCAGTCGTTGTCGACGTTCCCCGCTGGATTGTAGCTGTGCATCATGCTACCCGCCGTTCCGCAATAATACCCGGAACTGTATGTCCAGTTGGCTGCACCAGTGCCGTCGCAGTCGTAGATCGTCATATCGCCGAGGCCTGAGTCGAATGAGTTTTCATAAAGCGGGATGTAGTCGCAGGGCGTGGTCATGATGGTGGGGGAAGGTTCGGGTGTGGTGGTTGCGGATGGTGTCGGACTGGGAGTCGGACTGGGGGTCGCGGTGGCGGCGACTGAGGAAATGTTGAGTGTATAGTCGCCGCAGCCGTTGAAGGTATTGGGGAACCCGTCGATGATCAGGTGGTAGACGCCGAGGGAGAGAGTAACCTGAAAATCATAGGGTTCCGGATCGTCGATAACAGCATAGCAGGATCCTGTCCCATCACACGCGTCGACCAGGTAGATGGCGCCGTCGAAGGTGGCGGGATTGGCCTGGATACGGATGGTCTGCGGATAACCAACCTGCAGTTCATACACCACGTCCTCGCTCCCGAGGCCATACACGAGGGAGCAGCCCACGCCGCTTGAAGAGTAGTTATTGACACCCCCGCAGGTGGTTCCTGAATCGGAGAACGGAAGGTTGGCGGGGATCAGGACCGGGATGCCCTCATCACAGAGGTCGCCTCCCGGTATCTCCTCACCGCAGACCTGGAGCACGTACGGACCATAATGGGAGAATGCCGACATGACCTCGACATAATACACACCCGGTACCAGTGTGACTGTAGCCATGGCGTCGAAGTTCATGGGATTGCCGCAGGGAGAGCCACAGTCGCCATGGTTATCCTCACCTATACCGAGAACGACATTACCGGACGATGCCACGATTTTAACGTGAGGATCCAGACCCATGCCGAACGGCCATTCGCAGGTGGAATCATCCCCGAAGACCGAGGCGTACACCAACATTGGATATGGACCTGGTATGGTGAGCTGGAAATGATCATAGTAATCGGTTATGCCGTCGATGGCACCGCATCGCTTTTCGCCGCAGTTGATCACGTTGCCTGAGATCTGAGCCGCAGAAGTGGAATCGTTTGGTTCGATTTCCATCTGGTAGGGACAGGTTCCGGTGGCGGTCGGCGTCGGTGTAAGGGTGACTGTCGGTGTAAGGGTGACTGTCGGTGTAAGAGTGACTGTCGGTGTAGGGGACGGCGTCACGCACGGATCGGGAGCGCTTTCATCGATGAAATCCACGGAGCAGTCGTTGGTGTCTCCGTGTACCGGCAGCCGCCTGAGCGAATGAGCCTCAACGATGTTCACGTGGGGAACGACCCCTGGATAGGTCGCGGTGGAACCATATACCAGTACGTCCAGGAGTGTGAACATCTGGTCGAACAGGAGCACTTCATCGTTGGTGTTGCCAAGTTGTAGGGATCCAGCGCCGCCGGTGGACCAAGCGCTGACCAACAGCATATCGGGTACCGAGGGATCCGTGTCGGTCATCTCGTGATCAGGATTGCAACCGTGTACCGCCAGGAAACCGGTGGCCCGGTTCGCCATCGTCAGATACCCACCCGGAGCCACCCCATTGGCAGAATAGATAGTGTAGGCTCCTTCTGAACCTCCCGCCGTCTCCTCGTCGCTGATAATGAGTGCGGAACCATCCAGGGAGAGCTGGGTGTTATTGACGATCCTGATCCATTCCCCATTCGGTTCGGTACCAGTGCAGTTATACAGGACTTCAGCAATCAGCCATGGCGATTGTATCTCTCCGGTGTCCGGTGTGAAACACACATCACAGTGGTAGTCGATGATCTGATCGGAGACTTCCTCCCATGTGTTGTGTCCCGTGACCCCGGGATACCAGTGATAGTGAGTGAGCGCATCGAGACAGTCGGAAGTACCACTGATGTCCCAGGTTTCATTCACGTCGTTTCCTTTGAATATTCCAACGGTGAACCACAGGTCATGGCTCATCCCGCCAATTTCCGACCAGGGAACGGCAATCTCGACGGCATCCGTTGCCACGCTCAACACCGAGGTTCCGTCATAGTTGACCGACCAATCGGGCTCATAAATCACGGGGATACTGTGGCCTGATCCGAAGCGGGTGGCCACCAGATACTCCCACCCGTTGTTGCTCTTAACCTTTGTATCGCTGCCATTGGCAAACCATTCCTGCCCCGTTGAGGGATTGTGATCTCGGTCGATGGCGATCTGGATCTGCACCGCGCCGTTTCCTCCCGCCAGCGTCAGATCGCCGAACGTGGCGAGGAAATACAGATTGAAGGCATCCGCGGTGATCCGGAACGTGCGCAGATCCATTTCCAGCACCGGGGAGAAATCAGTCCGTTCATCATTCGCATCATCAGTCCAGATATACTCACCATGCGAAGAGGAATTACGGCCGATATGCCCCAGGTTCACCGCCACCGGTGCGGCCATGGCCCAATCCGACGGATTCCCGTCGACGGTGACATAATGGGCCAGGACCGTGCTCGTCACGAGCAGAAAGAAAAGTGCTGTCATCCAACCATAGTGTTTCAAAATTGCCTCCTTGATCCAGATAAAGTACTGCTCACCTGTGCTGGGCGTCCTGGTCGTTCTAGTAACTCGCGATGTGTCCGTACACGGAATCGCGTGCGTGTATCAATCGTCTGAGACGGGAGAGAAGAGGAACTGTCGTCCTGCGCCGTGCTGCTTTGCCCGGCACACTCCCCCATGGCTTATCCGTACTGATACGCGACGGGATACTCGACAGCCTGCGCCCATTCCACCACCCATGTTCCTTTCAGGATGATCAGATGATACTCCTGCCCGGAGGAAATATCAATCTGTAACTTCATAAAAATAAATGATAATAGGAATTCTGGAGCGGCAATGACCCATTGTCGGACACCCTGCGCCACGCGGCTGAATTGCATTGGGATAGGGTACTCTTTTGCATGCATAAAGGTTGATCCCGGCAACAGTGAATGGTCGATAGCCCGGAAAAGGCGGCGGGTGGAAGATCCGCGAGGGTGTAAATGAGCGGCGGAATCGGGAATGCGAATCGTCACTGCCTGGATTGCACTTACACCGGTGTTGGGTCCTGCGACCGGTTCCGTCTCCGGTCACCACGGATCATGCGCATGTATCGCCATATTTATCCTAATCGATTGTGCCGGGCGGTCATACAATGTACTATCGGACCGAACGCTGAATTCCAAGGAGGCCAGCAGTGGACAAGGTGAAGAGTGCATTGGAGATAGCCCTGGAACGGGCATCGAAGGTGACCGTGAGCGCGGCGGAGCGGCTGGCGTTCAAGCAGGAGGAGGCCCGTCAGGAGATGGTGGGATTGGTACGACGGTTCATCAGCGGTGAAACGGCGGGTGAACGGCTGTTGGAGTGGGCGCGGCGCGTGGACGTGCCCGGCGTGGATGGCAGGGTGTTGCTGGTTCGGCAACTCGTGTCGTATTTCGACCGGGAGCCCGCCCTGTCGCCTGTGTTGAACCTTCTGGAGCAACTTGGCTTGAGCGCCGGCGATGCGCTTCGCGCCCGGTTGCGGGAAGTGCACGATCGTCTTGCCGCGGCGCAGGCGGCCGATGACGAATCAGGGGCGGAAATGGAATTGCGCAGGCTGAAGGAGAAAGGGATCAGCGGCTCCGCGGTGCGTCCCCACAATCGCCGCCAGGGTGCTGCTGGAGAGTCTGTTGAAGAGGTGTACCGCATGTTTGCTGTCATTCAGCAGTGGTGTCTCAGGAACATGGAGATTCCCGGCGCGCCGGGTGTGCCGGAGTAGCCTACAAGTATCGAGAAATATAACTTTGCAGCGCCTTGAAAAGGTGCTCAACCCGGGCGGCGCCGACGATCGGGGGACCGTGTCCGGGGAAAACGGCTTCCAGTTCGAGATTCTGCAGTTTGCCGATGCTTTCCGCCAGCTTGCCGGCGTCACCTCCAGGCAGATCGACCCTGCCCATGCCGTTGGCCAATACCAAATCACCGGAAAACAAGACGCGGTAATCAGGCCAGTACAGGCATATCGAACCGGGTGAATGACCGGGCGTGTGGAGTATCTGAAGGGTGGTGTCTCCCACCACGAGGTCGCCCTCATCGAGCAGGAAGTCGACGCGATATGACGGCATGGGCATTCCCATGCGTTGGAAGATAGCCCGTCCGATTTCTTCGATGAAGACTTCTTCCTGTTCGTGCATGCCGTACAATAGACCCTCGTGATCGAATACCTCGTTCGCCTCCATGTGGTCGGGATGCGCGTGGGTGGTGACGATGACATCGATCTTCGCGGGATCGAAGCCGTCCGCCCGTATTCTTTCTTTCAGCTTGGCGGCGAATTGTTTGTGCCCGGTATCGATGAGCAGTGATTTGGCGCCGTCGATGAAATACGAGTTGCAGTTGTTGGTGGCTGGGTCCTGCCAGTAGTAGGCGAAAAAACCCTCGGCGATTTTCATGGTTTCCTCCTCTGCACGCTCGCGTAGAATGGTACGCATTTTCCTGCCTGCTGCAAGGCGTCACGCGGCAGCCCACCATAGCATCGGCGGCGGTTGCCGGCAAGCGCGGGTGATATGGAGACATGTAATGCTCCGGGACTGGTGCTGGCTAGAACGAGGACCGCCGCGGCTGGCGAGTTCCATCCCGTCCCGCCTGACCGGGGATCGTCATTCCTTTAGTGTGTGCATTCGCTCACAGGGGAAGGGACGAGGCGTGTGACGGTGAATCTCAATGACGGAGAGTGCCCAACGATTCACGAACGTGATAAGGTGACGGGGATGTTCGATGTGCCCTGATGGAATGGCTGGGGGTGTGCCGCGCCGCGGGTCTCGTCGGGAGGGACGGTCTGCGACGTGGGTGGAGGTGACCATGAAGTTCGACAGTTGGACCGAGGTGGCCAGGTTTCACAATCCCATGAAGGGCGGTCGTCTCGATGAGCAGGTGATAGAACGGCGGCGGGATCCGTTGACGGGGACCACCAGCATTCTGAGCCGCAGCCTGACAGACAAGGCGGCGCTGTTCTTCGGCAAAACCGACGAAGCGCTCATCGGACGGCTGGAAAGAAACAGTCGCGAAGGGTGTCTGTTTTGTCCCGAGCGGGTGTACGATGTCACTCCTCGATATCCGGCCGATGTGCTGCCGGAGGGGCGGATGGAGCGGGATGGCGTGCTTCTGTTTCCCAATATATTCCCTCTGTCAGGCCTGCATGCGGTCCTGGTTCGTCCGACGGTGCACAGCCTGCGTCTTCACCAGTTTACGTCGGAGGTGCTGCGCGGCTTCCTGGCGACCGCGGCGGAGTTTATAGGGACGGTCCGCCGCCAGGTGCCGGCCTGGAGGTTCGCTTCCGTGAACTGTAACCATTTGCCGCCGGCCGGCGCCAGCTTGATGCATCCGCACTTCCAGGTGTTCGGTGGTGAACGGCCGCCGGGTCGCCTGCAATGGGAGTTCAGCAGGGTGGAGAAGTATCGCCGAGCTACCGGTGCATGGTACTGGGAAGCGTTGGTGGAGGAGGAAAGGCGGCTGGGACGGAGGTATATCGTTGAAGATGCCGGTG
>JAFGDC010000326.1 GCA_016932295.1 candidate division CSSED10-310 bacterium | reverse complement strand
TCGATTCGGGGCAGGTGTAACGGAAATCGGCTGCGGACAACGCTGAACCATCAGGCTGCCATTTATCCCGCAGGCGGTCGATGGTCCGGGTTTCGGATGGCGGGACGAGCCGGTGATTGCTCAGGCCTTTGGATGAGCGCCTGGCATACCGGCGGAGATCCGCTAGCGGAGAACGCGCAATGACCGTACCAGGCACCACTGCCATCACGAACTGAAGAAATCCGATAACTTCTCTTGTCATGACCAATCCTCTCAGTGATCCTTCAGAGAGCATGTCACTCAACTCGAAACGCAACCCGCGGGATTTTTTCCACTGTTTTTGTAGGTGACTGAACAATGAGTACCATATGGGCCGCCGCCCGTCAATCGTTTCCGCTCCCCCCGTGCCTCTGGATCCGCCCGAAACCGGCCGGCCAAACGAATCCCCGCGTCAAGTGTTATAACGTTTTAACAGTACCTCGCCTCTTATCGATGATCACCTCACTGGTTCCTCCTGTTCACACCCTGGCAGGCGCGACCGGTTGCACGATGCGCGGCGGGGCCCGCCGCGAGAACCAGGGCGCGGCTGGCGCCACGCGCTCCCTCCGCCGGCGCCACGCGGTCCCTCGCCTCTGAAAGAATTCAAAGACTAACCTTGTGAGCCAGGTACTTCGGCCAGCCGGCAAGGCATCCTCTTGGTCTTTCACCGGCGATCAACGCCCCGCTATCCATTGTGCCATGCATTCACACCTCCCGCGTCATTCAAAGCGGTGTAGAAAAACAGCCACACCTTCCCTTCGGCACTCTCCCATCAAAATCAATAGAAGGCTCAGGCATTTGCGTTTCGAACTCCCTTTTACTTGAATTGCCGCGCTGTTATCCGTACCCTGAGAATAGGCAGTCGAGAGTATGATCCTGAAGTAAGCAGGACCAGATCGAATAAAACACAGCGAGCATGTTGGGAGGTTTCAGCCAGATGCCAGGTTCATTCAGCACCACCGCGGGTCACACTGCCGCTACGGCGATCTCCCGATTCCCCCCAGGAATAGTCATGCCACCGGATACACCGGCACTGAAAACATCCGTATCGTTTTCATCTCATCGAGTGGTGACCCGGCAGCCAACCGCGCCAACGTGCGCGGACGAGTCCACACCTTCGCATGGCAACGGGTGCGCGCACGCCGACAAGCAGGTGATGACCACCTGGATGCAATGCAGTATCCGGAAAGCGAGGAATCGCCCTCCGAACGTCAGCCTATCCGAACACCACACTGAAAAAAAGAGAGGAATCAACCGGAAGAACGAGCCTTCCGGGTTGTTCATCGAACCAATCAACTGGTAGCGACCGTCACGACATCAGGTCTGGAACGTATGGAAATGACCTTCACCCATGTAACCCGCGGACATTGCGACTCTCTCACACCAATCATCCCGGCCTGATCAGCCGGGTCGCGAGCCGGCAGAACATAGACGATGATCCGCAGCCGCCACGTGTAGCAATACACACTTCATCGGACGTTTATCGACAGTTTTCCCCGCCGGATCGTGGCCACTCACCGATCGCGATGTCATCGTGCTTGCACGATATATCGATACCCCTCAACCGAACATTTCTCTAGGAGTCACAAACATGAATATCAATGATATCCTCGCCCAGATGGGCGGCTTCAAATCCATGGCGAATGAACTCGGAGTAACCGAGAAGCAGGCTTCCGCCGGCGCTTCGGCACTCATTCCGGCGCTTCTCGGCGGATTAAAGAAACAGGCACAGATACAGCCAGGTGGCATTGAGGGACTCGGAAGTATGCTCGGCAAGCTCGGCGGCGCGGAATTGCTTGACGAGGTCCTGGCAACACATCCGACAGACGTGAGTCACGGTAACAACATACTCGGACAAATTTTCGGCTCGAAGGATGTCAGCCGCACCGTCGCCCAAGATGCGTCGACAAAAACAGGGCTCGATCCGTCCATCCTCAAGAAAATGTTGCCCATGCTCGCCATGCTGGTCACTGGTGTCATGTCCAAGCAGCAACACACTGTCGAGGCAACGAAACAGGCACCCTCTGCCGGGGGGCTGGGCGGCTTGCTGAGCGGCCTGCTTGGAGGCGGATCGGGTGGAGGCGGATTATCGGGCATTGCTTCCATGCTCGATCTCGACGGAGACGGCAATCCACTCGATGATATCCTCGGGCTGTTCGGCGGAAAAAAAGGCTGATCCTCGTAGTACATATTCCACGACTCACACGCCGGCCACATCGTTACTCGAGAAACATCGCCGGTCATGGTTGACCGACGTGTCAGGCGATTCTTCTGCCAGCAGTAACGACCAGGAAGTGGCGGTAGCGTATGGAACTGTTTCGGCAACCGGTTCGACAGTTGCACGATGCGCGGCGGGGCCCGCCGCAAGAACCAGGGCGCGGCTGGCGCCACGCGCTCCCTCTGCCGGCGCCATGTGCTCCCTTCGCCGGCGCCATGTGCTCCCTTCGTTGGCGCCACGCGATTCCTCCGCAGGCGATAACCCAAAATTGCCGCATTTCTATCCCGCCCAGGATCAATCCCCACCCGAACAGTGGGAATCTAACATCGCATGACGAACGATTCAGCTCACCTGAAGTGTTATAACGTTTTATCAGTTCCTCGCCTCTAATCGATGATCACCTTACTGGCTCCTCCTGTTCACACCCTGGCAGGTGCGACCGGTTACACTATGCGCGGCGGAACCCGCCGCGAGAACCAGGGCGCGGCTGGCGCCACGCACTCCCTTCGCCGGCGCCATGTGGTCCGACGGTAGGCGGTCCAAGAGGCGGTCCAGGAAAGCCACGCTCCATCTGGTCATGCCAGGCATAGGGCTCGAAAAGCAGTGACAGATGCAACCCTTGATGCTATAGCCATGGTATCGAGGAGGGAGAATGAAAAATCTGACGAATGGTATTGCAGCGCTTATATTCGTGTACGTCGCGGCAGGGGCGACGGCTCACTCCAAACAGGAATCCACTCCCGCCAACCAACAAATCGGCCACCAGCAAACCGCCCGTTCCGACTGCCATGCGACCACCGCCGAGCCCCGGTCATCCCATTGCACCTCCCGTCAAGCGATCAATTCCGATCAGTACATGGGCACATCAGGAATGGCGCCACCTGCCTCACCATCGGCCGACTGCATGCGCGCAACCATCACCAGGCTGCTTGACGAAATGGTGCACGGATACCTTCAAGACATGCTCCCCCCTGATGAACCCATCTTCCCGCCGGGAACCAGTATTGTTGACGTTCGTTTGCGCAATTCGAGAGTCGAGGCGGTCTTCAGCAACCACCTCCTGGACCGCCGGCCCGTGCCTACCGACCTCTATCTCGAAACGGTCATCCGCGCCCTCACGACCGTTGACGGTATCAGAAGCTATGCCCTGTTTGTCATGACCGAAGACGGCACCGAACATCCCCTCACCGACTACATGACACCCCCATTACACCACGACACCATGCCCATCACCGCACCGCCCGCGGTCCGGCCGGCCGCCGGGGGCACCAGGAGAGCACTCTCAGGCAAGCAGGTCTTCATCAGTCCCGGCCACGGCTGGTACTACTACGATTCCTATGACGACTGGCTGCTCCAGCGGCCTTACACCAATGGTTCGTACTACTCCCTCAACGAGGAGGACCTGCATACCAACGAGTTCTGCTCGGACTACCTGCTGCCCGCCCTGGAACACGCAGGCGCAGCAGCCTACAACTGCCGCGAAAGAGCCTACCAGACGGACGAGGTGATCATCGACGACAGCGACGGAGCACCGGCCTACACGGAAACGGGCAGCGGCTGGTGGACCAGCACCGGCACCGGCTTCCAAGGCAACTACCGGGTATCCACCTGTGTCGCGGGCAACAATGATACCGCCATCTTCCGGCCGACACTGGCGGGAGGCTCCTATCCCGTCTATATCGCCTACCGCGCCGGCGCCAACCGCTCCACCACCGTGCCAGTGGAAATCCACCATGCGGGCGGCGTGACCATCGTGACACTCAACCAGGAACTGAACGATGTCCGCCTGGTGTATCTCGGCACCTACCGGTTCAATGCCGGCGATGCCGGATACGTGAAAATTTCCGCCGACTACAGCGACCCGGACCAACATGTCATCGCCGACTATGTCAGGTTCGGCGGCGGGTACGGCTCAATCCCGCGCGGCGGCGCCGGCACCAGCGGCGAACCGCGCTGGGAGGAAGGCGCGCGCTACTGGACCCAGTTCCTGGGAGCACCCGCCTCGGTATACAACGCATCGGACACCGTGGACCGCTACGATGGCACCTATGCCCGTCCGAAATACGCCGAATGGCAGGTGACGGTGAGTGGCGGCACACCGGCCGCGGCGACCGACTGCCTCTTCATAAGCATCCACACGAACGCCTCGGGCAATCCGAACGAGGGCACGGGCACCTCCAGCTACAGCGACGAGTATGACCACGCCATCGACAACGAGTCGAAAGTCATGCAGGCGGCGCTCCACAACCAAGTGATACACGACATCCGCGCGCTCTGGGACAGCGGCTGGCGCGACCGTGGCCAGGCCGAGGCGAATTTTATCGAGGTGAACGCTCAGAATTACATGCCGGCCATGCTGTTTGAACTGGCGTTCCATGACACGGACAATCCCGCCGTGGGCAACGATGTGTGCTTCCTGCTGCAGGACGAATTCCGCCGCGACGTGGCCAGGGCGATCTACAAGGGCGTGGCGCGGTATTACAACGCCGGCGCCGTCATCTACCCCCTGCCGCCCTCGAGCCTGACAGTCAGGGGACTGGTGAACGGCAACATATCGGTCTCCTGGACCGCCACCACCGATCCGCTGGAGGGCTCCGCCACGCCGACCGGCTACCGGGTATACCGCAGTGCGGACGGCTGGGCCTTCGATGCCGGCGTGGATGTACCGACGGCCTTGTATCATGATGCATCGGTGCAGCCGGGAGAGACCTGGTACTACCGGGTGACCGCCGTCAACAGCGGCGGTGAATCGCTGGCCACCGAGGTCCTGGGCGCTTGCCTGCCGGGCACGCCGGGCGCGCCTAGCGTGCTCGTGGTCAATGGGTTTGACAGGCTGGATCCGTACGTCACGGTACGCAACGGCGACAACACCTCGGATTATATCAGGCAACATGGCGAAGCCATCGCCGCCGCCGGCTACGGGTTCGACGGTGCCGCCAACGAAGCAGTCAGCAACGGCCAGATCAGCCTGGGCTCCTACCAGGTGGTGGACTGGCTGAACGGCGAGGAATCCACTGTCGACCAGACCTTCACCAGCGCTGAACAGGGCCTCGTGCAGGCCTGGCTCGATACCGGCGGGAACCTGCTGGCGAGCGGCTCGGAACTCGGTTGGGACCTCGACTACAAGGGCACCACCGCTGATCGGACCTTCTACAATCAGAAGCTCAGGTCAGACTTTGTCCAGGACGATGCCGGAACACGCCAGGTGACCGCCGACGCCGGCGGCATCTTCGCCGGCATTGCCGCTTTCAGCTTCGATAACGGAACCCACGGCACCTATGACGTGGATTATCCGGACGTGATCACCACCAGCAACGGTTCCGTTTCCTGCCTCCATTACTCGACAGGAGGCATCGCCGCCGTCCAGTATCAGGGAACCAACCGGATCGTCTCCATGGGATTTCCTTTTGAAACCATCTACCCCGCGGCGACCCGCAACCAGGTCATGGCCAGGATCCTCGAGTTCCTGGGCGCATACACTCCGGCCAGTCCGACCGTGACGCCGACTCCCACCGCCAGCCCGACACCGACCCCTTTCCAGACTCCGGCACCGGATCTCGATTGTTCGGCGGCGATCCTGATGTCATGCGGCGTGCCGTATTCTTCCAATACTTCGGGCATGACCAGCCAGGTGGCGTACTATTCATGCTCAGCCCGGAATGAAAGCGGTCCGGAAGCAGTCCATCATATCTTTCTGCAGGGGGCTTCACCGGTGCTGCTGACCGCCACGTTGAGCGCTTCCACGGATCTGGACGTGCTCCTGCTGGATTCCTGCGACGAGGCCGATTGCCAGGCATACGGCGACACCGGCGCGAGCTGGGTGTATGCGGCTGCCGGCAACGAAGTGATGATCGTAGTGGACAGTCCCGCCGGGCAGCAGGGGGCGTACACCCTGGCCATCGAGTGCGCCACGGTCACGCCAGCAGTGACCGGTACACCCACCCGGACGCCGACCCTGACTCCCACCAGAACCATGACGTCCTCGGCTACCTCCACCTCGGTCCCGGCCACAGCGACGCCAACCCGCACGCCGTCACCCACCGGCACGGCAACCAGGACACCGACCCACACGGCCACATCCACGTCGGTGCCGGCGTCGGTGACACCGACGGTCACGACCACACCAACCATCGCGCCGGTCACGGCGACGCCGACGGTGACCGCCACGCCGCCGGTGATCCCGGCATTCGGATGGTCTGGCGGTGTGGTGCTGATGCTTCTCTGCGGAGGCCTGCTGGCACTGTCCAGACGCCTGAAACAGTGAAGGAGATCAGCGACAGCTTCGTGACCGCCTGAAATACACGGGCGAACGGACTGTCCACAGGGTGCTCACAAAGGCTGACATGACACATGTTTCACCGGCTCAATGTGTAAAAACCGGTTCACGTGATGGCGAAGCGGCGTCCTCCGGCAGGCTCCGGCGGTCATAAAGGCGTTGCGGCAGGCCGGATCTCCGGGATGGCCGGCGTGTGGGCGGTCATTTAAAGGGCAGCAGCGCCTGATCCGGAAGGGTGCCGAATGGGGCATGTTTTTTTCTTGCATCGGACTTTTCCACATTCTATTATTTGCGCATAATCTCAAGATCAACCGGAGGGGACAAGATGACCAGAGGCAGAAAGAAAACCGCGGAAACGACTGTGGAACCACGGCGGCGCGGCAGGCCGAAGAAGGTGGCGGAAGAAGTCGCGTTCATCGATGGACTCGGGGGAACGGAAACCATCGAGGACGTGGCGGTGGATGACATCGATCTGGCGGATCGCAGGTTCCAGTACCGCGTGAGGGAAAAGCTCACTGATCTCAAGCCCAGTCTGACGGGCGAGGGGCAACTGGTGCCGGTGATCCTGTGGGGCGGGAAGCCGCCTTACAAGATCATTGACGGTTACCGGCGGGTCGCAGCGATCAAGGAGATCGGCTGGAAGATCGTCAAGGCAATCATCCGCAAGGACATCACCGAGGACGATGCGTACCGGATCTCATTCATAGAGAACGTCAAACGGAAGAATTTTTCGCCCATCGACATGGCGCACGCGGTCTGGAAGATGCGGGAGCGCGGCAAGACCAATGACCAGTTGGCCGCCGAGTTCAACCTGTCGGCCAGCCAGATCAAGCGGTACAAGATGCTGCTCAGTTTTGCGCCGGTGGTGAAGGAAGCCCTGGAGAACAAGGAGATATCCATGGCGCATGCGCACGTGTTTCACACGCTGGGGATCGATGATCTGGAACCCTACCGCGAACGGCTTGCCGGGGGTATATCGGCCCAAGCATTGAAGCGCTTGATTCAGAAAACCATCGGAATAAAGCGAACGCCGCGCCAATACTTCAGGAAGGAAAAGGACGGCTTCCGGCTGTTCCCCATGCGGTTCAATGCCAGGATGTCCAAGAAGGAACGAGACAAAATCATCGCCATCCTCGAACGGGCGTTGAGCCTCGCCAAACAGGCGGAGTGATCGAAAGTCCGCGTGCTGACATAACAGTATCCCGGTAACTGACTGTATAATTTATTGTTTTGGTGGATGGTTCACGATGAGCCGGGGCGTGGTGACTCCGCCATCATCGAATTAAAAACTTTACAAGAGGACATATCCGAAACACAGAGCGCTGAAGAACGCATGTCGCTGAGTGGGGCGCATGGCGTCACGAGGAGCGCGCAGCGCCAGCCGCGCCCCGGTTACACGTGCCGCCAGGCGTACGGAATCTCCATTCGGCAGCGATATAAACCTGGCGCTGGTGCCGTGAGAATCACATTCCGGATCAGATCCCATCTCCACTATTTACAGCGCCACCCGACTGCGAGCGTGTCAGACTATTCAAAAGTACCAAAAAAGTATACATGTTATTGTATTTTAAGACATTTCCATTTTTAAGATGTAACAGTCCAAGCCAAATAACGAGGACCCGCCGGTTTCAGCGGGTCCTCGTGTGATGCTTAAGTCAGAATATGGTTACCGGCGTTTTCTCCGCAGGCTCATGAACCCGCCGAGGAGGGTGATGAGCAGGACTATGCCGCCACCGCTCATGGTCGGAATGGGTGCCGGCGTCGGGGTCAGGGTGATGGTGGGCGTGGTCGTGGGTTCGGGAGTCTCGGTCACGGTGGGTGACGCGGTGGCAGTGGGGGTTTCGGTCGGTGTCAGGGTCGGCGTCAAGGTGGGTGTCTGAGTGGGCGTATCAGTAGGAGTGAGGGTGGGAGTCAACGTGGGCGTCAGGGTGGGGGTCAGCGTGGGCGTCAGGG
>JAFGDC010000325.1 GCA_016932295.1 candidate division CSSED10-310 bacterium | reverse complement strand
TCCGCAACCTCCGACAGCTCTTGTATCGTGACTCCCGCCAAGCCTGCCAACTGGTCGGCCGAGATCCGGGCCAGTCGACCCGCATCCCGTTCATTTGCCGCAATCCCGGAACCGCCTTCCTGCATGAGTTTGAGCAGGGCGGCCAGGAGCAGATGATCGGAGTTGGGCTGGTTTCGTATGACACGGGTGGAGATATCTGTCAGCTTGTTCATGCGGTAGCCGACGGTGGTCAGTTCCGTACCTCGCCGCAGGCAGCCCTGGATCAATTCCAGCGCCGCGACGGGAAACGCTTCCACGAGATCAGAGTTGAGCACCAGGATGCGGTCAGCCCTTCGCAAATCGTCGAGCGATGCGGGTGACGCCACGATGCCGAAGCTCTCCGCCAACACCCGCCGAAACGCCAGGTTCGATTCCACTCCCAGCAGGTGTAGGTGGGGACTTTGCAGGCCTTGGCGGGCAAGCAACTGCAACGCGTCGTAATCTTCGTTGTAAAATTCCGTACCAGCCAGCACGGCGACTGCCTTGCCGCTGTATTTGTCGCGTATCGCCTCCAGTCGATGGCCGATTTCCGTCCCCACCTGTATCGCATCGTATGATGCATCCGGTTCGGCGGTCGCGGTGTCCCAGGCGAAGCGACCCAACAGGCACAGGTTACCCTGGTTGAGCCACTCCCGATCCAGGGGCGTCACCCGCCGCAGGACACCATGATGATGATTGAGCTGCAGGAGGCAGCCGAGTGAACAATAGGGACAGATCGAGACTGTCTTGGCAAGTTCGTACGCACGGGCATGGTGCTTGAAAGTACGATCAAGAATGACTCCGCAGGGGCAGACGGTTATACATTGGCCGCAGGATTCACAAGGATAACCGTCATCCACGGTCGGGCCCACCACCGTCTTGCATCCTTCCTGTACCACGTAGTCGATGGCTCGGGCACCCTGGACTTCCTGGCATATCTGGATGCATCGCCCGCAGGCGATGCAACGGGTGTTGCACAACTCGATCAGGGGCGACAATTCACTCAATCCTTTATTATACCCAATACGAGGGAAGATCGGCTCGTTCAGCCCCAGTTCAACGGTTCTGTCCTGGAGTTCGCATTCACCTGATTTGTCGCACATACCGCAGTCCAGCGGGTGGTCGACCAGTGCGTATGAGAGCGCTTTGCGGCGCTCCGCCACGATCTCCGGATCGTTGGTGACCACCACCATGCCGTCCGTCACCGGCACCTGGCAGGAGGCGACCAGTCGCTCTTCGCCATGAACCCTCACCAGGCATACGCGGCAGGCGCCGATTGGACTCAGCTTGGGATGCCAGCAGAGCGTTGGAATATGGATGCCATGCTCCAGCGCCGCTTCCAGGATGGTCTGTCCACTCGCCGCCGAAATTTCGCGGCCGTCGATGGTCAATGTGATCCGCTCCACTCCGCCCTCACTTTCCAACCGCGGCCTGATCCATCAGTCGCGTACTGGTGTGGTCATGATTATCCGGTAACAACGCATGCAGCGGGAGGCTTCTATCAATGCCGTCCGCTTGTCGTACCCCAGGTCGACCTCGTTGAAGTTGCCGATGCGATCTCCTGGCGGTATGTGCGGCATCGCCTGGCGTCGGCGCGCCGGGATATCGGCATTCAGCTCCTCATGAATCTCGAGACCCAGGGCATCGATTATCTTACGCATGCGCAGCATGGTCTTGAACGGGACATGATCCCTGGTTCCACCTGGATGACCACGCAAGCCCGCCAAGTATGTATCGATACCAACGGCGGCCTTGCGACCGGTGGCGCAGGCATCGATGATGGACATCGGGCCGACGGCCACATCGCCGACGGCGAAGATCCATGGCACACCTGTCTGCATGGTGTCTTCGTCCACCACGAAAGTATTCCACCTGGTGACATCGAGTCCCGGTACCGTGCGGAAATAATCCATCTCAGCAAGTTGACTGACGGCCGCGATCACCATGTCGACCTCGACGGTGAACTCGCTGCCCGCAATGGTTACCGGCCGGCGCCTGCCGCTCGCATCCGGCTCGCCCAGTTCCATCCGGTTAAGAACCAGTCCGGTTACCTTGCCGGCTTCGCCCAACACCTTGACCGGTGCCGTGAGCAGTTCCAGCTCGACTCCCTCCGCCACCGCTTCATCCACTTCCCAGGCGCTGGCCGGCATCTCCGTTCTTGTCCGGCGATATGACATGATGACGCTGGAATACCCAATGTGCCGGCACATGCGGGCGGCATCCACGGCCGTATTGCCGCCTCCCACCACCACCACTCGATCGCCGGTCTTCCGACGGTCGCCAATATTCATCTCACGCAGAAACTCGATGGCATCCACCACGCCCTCGAATTCGTCCTCGCCCTCGATCCCCATTTTCCTGCCCAGCATGCACCCGATCCCAAGCACCACCGCCTGGAATCCCTGTTCACGCAACCCCTCGAAGGTGAAATCCTCGCCCAGTTTCCGATTGAGCACCACGTTCACCCCCCGCCGCCGGGCGCGCTCCACTTCACGATTGACGATGTTGCGGGGCAGCCGGTACTCGGGAATACCCAGGTAGGCGACGCCGCCCACTACCTTGGCAGCCTCGAAAATGGTGACGTCATAATCCCACCCGGCCAGATCTATGGCACAATGCACACCACCGGGGCCGGCGCCGATCACCGCCACCTTGCCGTTTACTCCGGTGGAGACATGGCAGGGCTCCTCGTACCCCCGTTCACGCTCGGCCTGTTCGATGAAATCCGTATTGACCCTTTTTAAAAATGAGATGGCGATCGGTTCGTCAACATCCTTGCGCTTGCAGGCGGTTTCACAAGGATGGAAACAGGCCCGACCCATGCAGGCGGCAAAGGCATCGGGATCATAGGCGACGCGGTTGCCTTCCGTGAACTTGTGCTCGGTCACCAGCTCGATGTACCGGGCCGCATCCGTGTTCGCGGGACAGCCATGATTGCAGGGTGCGGTCATGAACCAGCGATCCGCGGGCATGCTCTCCGCCGGCTTGCCCACACCGGCCAACACCATTCGTCGCAAATGGGTGACGGCATCCACCAGCGGCTTCTGGAAGGCGGTTCCATAGGCGCACTTGCATGAATTCCTGATATCCATTCCCATGCGCCCGATCTCATCCAACACCCGCTCATCCGCCTGCCCAGCCTGCAATGCCTGCAGCCGGTCATAAATGATCCTGGTCCCGACCCGGCATGGAACGCACTTGCCGCACGAGTTGCGCCATATCTTGTCCATGTATCTCACCAGGACATCCAACAGGTTGACCGGCATGTCCTGATTCACTGCTTCGCGTTCCCTGGCCAACAGCACAAGTCCCCCCCAACCGATGATGACACGGTTGTCGGCGGCTTCCCCGGGGCTGTCGAAGAAGGTGCGGTGGTCACCGGGGATGTCATGCGCGGTGGTGCCCGTTACAAGCTCACCACATGGTTCCGTATACCAGCTATCGAACAGGATTCGCATCATGTCAGTCTCCCGCTTCTCAGCACGACTCGACCGGCTGAGTATAAATGGAAGTCAATCTTAGAAAGGTGTGCCGCCGGCGTCAAGAAGCCAGCAGTGAACGGCTCTCCGCCGCCGGTCCTGCATCCGCCGCAGGTCCGTCTGGGAAGGCGCACCGGTTCGGCGGGGACAAGAAAAACCGGTTCCCGAGAACCCCCGTCGCTGAATAATCTTGACACCCGCCGGTGAAGTGAGGATCATTGAAACCAGCAACCAATTCACGTCAAGGACTGGACATGCTGGAAATTGAGAAAGAAGGCCTGGATATAATGCTGGTCGAGGACAACCAGGATGATATCATTCTTATGCAGAGAGCCTTCAGCCAGAATCGCATCAGGAACCGTGTCCGCATCGTGAGGGATGGCGAGGAAGCGCTCGATTACATCTTTCATCGCGGGAAATACGAGGACATATCGGATTGTCCCATGCCGGGCTTGGTGATCCTTGACCTGAAGCTGCCTCGTATCGACGGGGTGGAAGTGCTCAAAATCATCAAGAGCGACAAAAAATTACGGACAATTCCCATCATCATGCTGACCACCTCCCGCGATGAGAGGGACATCAAGCTCTGTTATCAGCTTGGCGTTAACAGCTATATCGTCAAGCCGACGGAATTCGACACCTTCGCGGGAATAGTGGGGGAAGTGACCAACTACTGGCTGCAACTGAACGAATTGCCGGATGTATTCAGGAAAACCATCCAGACCCGTTGATGCACACCTGGGTCGTACCCGGAATCTTGTAATCTTCGCTGCGAAGCGTTGACAAACATGGTGTTACGTCATTCAATTATTGCTTGAATCAAGTCAATCGCAGATTGTAACAGGCAGATTGTGCCGAGGACGTAGCGATTGCCCCTGAAATCGTTTACCACACCTGCATGACACCGTTGCCGATCACAGGCGGTGGATTTGGGGGAGTCCGGAATTGCGTTCACCCGCGTTGAGTGATTATACTCGCACCGTACTGTGATCCGCCGCGCCCGCCACGGACTGTCCGGGGTGGACGATCATGACTGTCAGCGTGGCGGGATGGCTCCGGGCGTGTCCCACTTTGCTCCCGATCCGACCGGCTTTACTTCCAGGCGTCGTCTCGAAAAGACAATCCTTCGGGAGGTGGGTGGGCGCGTCGTGGGGAAGAGGGAGAAGGTCGAAGAGGTGATCCATGTCATTGGATGATGTGATAGTCAACAGGCTGGCAGTGGAGTATCCAACCGCCGCCCGGGGCTGCCTCCAGAACTTGCTGCAACTGCAGGAAGAGGGAGCGACGGTGCCGTTCATCGCAAGGTACCGCAAAGAGCGCACCGGGAACATGGACGAGGTTATGATCCGCGATGTGCTGGCGCGGTACGATGATCTCAAGCAGTTGCAGGCCCGTAAGGAAAGGGTGCTGGAGAGGGTTGGGGAGCTGGGGAAGCTGGATGAGGAGCTGCGGGTCAGGATAGTGACCTGTTTTGACAAGCAGGAATTGGAGGACATGTACCTGCCTTTCCGGCCCAAGCGCCGCACCAAGGCGGAAGCGGCCCGGGAAAAGGGATTGGAACCGCTTGCCGCCAGGATATTCGCGCAGGACGGCAGCCTGAACCTGACGGTCGAAGCGCAGCGCTATGTCGCTCCGGACAAGGATGTGGCGCAGCCGGAGGATGCCCTGGAGGGCGCGGGGCATATCATCGCCGAATGGATGGCCGAGTCGGCCGAGTGTCGCGGCTTCCTCCGTGAACTGGTGACGGCGGAGGGGGCGATCCGGTCGGATGTACTCAAGGACAAGGCGGAGATGACCTCGAAGTTCGAGGACTATTATGAGTTCGTCGAGAAGATACACAAAATCCCCGGTCACCGCTATCTGGCTGTCCGGCGGGGAGCCAAGGAGGGATTCCTCAGGCTCTCCCTGGACTATCCTGAAGAACGGGCATTGAATCTCAT
>JAFGDC010000324.1 GCA_016932295.1 candidate division CSSED10-310 bacterium | reverse complement strand
GTGACCTATGAACGGGAAGTGGCGCGTGACATCCTGCTGCCCGTCCTGGATCGACACGGGATCGATCTGCGACAGCGGTTGTTGGAGGTGGGGGCGGGTTATGGCGGGGCGTGCCTGGAATTCACGAAACGCGGCGCGGCGACCGTGGCCTTGGAGTATGATCGCGATTCAGCCGTAATGGGTGCCGCGTTGACCGGACCGGAGGGTGTGGTCTTCGTGCGCGGCGCCGCGGAACATCTGCCGTTCCGAGACGGACGATTTGACCTGGTGGTGATGCACGAGGTGGTGGAACACCTGGCCGATCCCGAGGCGGGTTTGCGTGAATGCCTGCGTGTCCTGGCGCCCGGTGGTCACCTCTTGTTGACGTTTCCGCCGTATTATTCACCGTATGGCGGCCATGTAAAGATCCGTTTCCTGCTCTATCTTCCCTGGGTGCATCTCTGGCTGCCGCGGCGATGGATTCTGCGCTTGTCGGAGTCGCGCCTCAGTCTCATCACGGAGCGACGCCAGCGCTGGCTGATGGACAGTGAAAACCGGATCACTCTGCGGCGTTTCACGAACATCCTGAAATGTCTGCCTGCAACCGTGCGATATCACCGTTGGTATTTCATTCGTCCGGTCTTCAAAATGCGCTATGGCGCTCCGGTGGTGGGCGCCGGTCCGCTGGCCCGGATTCCGCTGTTGCGGGAGATATTGGTGACCGGCACGGAGTATCTGCTGCGCAAGTCATGACGGGCTCGATATGGATTGACAAGGTGCATCGAGAGCGTTACTGATAACAGGAGTAATCGATCGTGGGCGAATCGGGCGCGCCGGCGCCCTGGGATGCAATCAGTGTACGGCTAGGGCTATTTTTTTCTGGAGGTACTAAATGAAAAAGGTGATTAGTTGGGGATCCTTGCTCCTGGCGGTGGTGGTGTTGATGAGCACCGCCGGAGCCGCCGACCTGGAGCACGCGAGGCTGGTGGAAATCGAGAAGGCCATCGAGGCCAGCGGCGCCCAGTGGAGCGCCGGTTTGAATCCGCTCACCAGGTTGTCCGACGAGGAGTTCCAGCGCATGCTGGGAGCGGTGCTGCCGCCGGTGTCGATGGAGCGCCATCCCGGTGACGTGATTGTCCACGATGGGTTGGCAAACGGTACGAATGAACTCTACCTGGACTGGCGATTCATGGGCGGCGCCGACTGGACGACCCCGATCCGGGACCAGGCCCAGTGCGGTTCCTGCACGGCTTTCGCGACGGTGGGCGTGCTCGAGTCCCTGATGAACATTCATTACGGCAATCCGGCCCTCGATCTTGACCTGTCGGAAGAGCATCTCTTCATGTGCTCCGGCGGTACCTGCACCACCGGCAACACCATTCAGTCTCCCGCCATGTATACAGTGAATTCCGGTGTGCCGGACGAGGCTTGTTTTCCCTACACCGCCTCCGATCAGCCCTGTTCGAACTCCTGCCCCGACTGGAGTGATCGTGCGTACAAGGCGGTAAGCTGGCAGCAGTTGTCCGGTGATGAAGGCATCAAGACCGCACTGCGGGTCGCACCCGTGATCAGCACGTTCCAGGTGTATGAAGATTTCCGCTATTACATGGGCGGCGTCTATGAATACGTCTGGGGCACGCTGCAGGGCGGCCATGCCATCGCCATCATCGGCTGGAACGACGAGGAAAATTCGTGGATCGTCAAGAACTCCTGGGGGACCGACTGGGGCGAGTTGGGATGGTTCCGCATCAAGCGGGGCAACTGCACCATCGGCATAAACTCGATCGCCCTGTCCATGGAGCCGGGCGGCTGTGCAGGCGAGCGCGTTGCCGCTGGAACGGCGCTGGAAACCCGGTTGGATGTGCTGCGTGACTTCCGCGAACGTTTTCTTCGCGACCGTGGTGAGGGTGACACCTGGATCTCCCTGTATGAAGGCTTGAGTCCCGAGGTTTCTCTCATCTGCGCGCGCCATCCCGAAGTGAATACAGCGGTACGTGAAGCGCTGGCCGCGGCAGGCTCGGTTGCCGCTCGCGCCTTGCGGGACGGCAGGATTCACCTGGCCGGCAGGGAACGGGAAATCGTCCTGTCCGCCATCAAGAGCCTGCAACCGTATGCATCGCCCGTGCTCAGACTGACACTCGACAGCCTGGCGGACATCGTGAACTCCGCCGACGGCCGGCAGATGAGCGCGCTTCTGAACTGATCCGAATCCGGCGGATGGTCGTTCCATCCGCTTCCAACAAAGTCGGGGGATGACTCCCGACTTTGTGTGTACTGCGGCGCGATCACGGAATGGACGGCATTGCCGGGGCGGTTCAAACGGGGTGATCGGAATCGGGAGTGAGCCATTCGCGGACAAGTGTTTCCGGAACATGCATCCTGAGCCTGGCGGCGATGACCAGTTGCAGCAGGCTGATCATGAACGGAAAAACGAAGCCGAACTTGAGTGCCGCCGGCAGCGGATAATGACTCTCCATCAGCCACGCCGGCGCGCCCACCGCGACCTGGGCGATGGGTGCCCAGAGCAGCAGCCACATGGCTTCCCTCAGGTCCGGCATGCGCCACATGGCCAACAGCAGCAGGGTGATGACCGCGACGGTATAGATCGGCATGAAACGATCGGCGCGATCCGCCAGCAGTGCCATGGCACACGGCGCCACATAGAGCAGGGGAGCGAGGATCTTCATGAAACGGGGCAGCCTGGCGGCGTATGCAATCCTGGTGGCGATCCAGGCGGCGGCGATCAGACCGGTGCGGTAGGCGGCGGGAAGCAGCCAGGCATCACCCGTGAGCAGGCCGCCTGCGAGAGATCCACACCAGTAGAGCGCCACCGCGGCGATGCCGGTTGAACCGAGGTAGATTCCCGCAAGCAGGGCGCCGAGCAATTCCAGGTTGAGGGGCAAGGGCATGGTGACAGCCAGTTGGATACGGAGGAATCGCAGCAGCGACAGCAGCGCCACTACCGCGATGATCGCGATAAACCGGCGAACTGCGGGCGAAAGGCGCACGTCTCTCACGGCAGGTTCCCCCGGCGGCCGGTCGGGAAGGTCTGGCGGCGGGGCGAGAGTGTGGTGGGGAAGGCGGTCAATTGCCGGTTTTTTTCGGATCGGTCGGCGTGCTGGGCTCAGGTGGCGGTGCCGGTTTGATCTTGGAGAGATCCGCCGCCGGCGCGTTCTGGGCGGGTTTCGGCTCCGTGGAGGAGGCGGCGTTGGTGGCCAGTCCGGGTTTCACGGCGGAATCGGAAACCTTCATCGTTGAGGGTGTCATATGTTTCGCCAGCTTGTATGCCACCTTGTCGAAGTTCAGCTTGAGCTGCTCCTCGTTTCCGATAAATTCATCCGAGTAGCTGTGCAGCCGTTTTCCTGATTGACCATCCACCAGGTAGGTGTGGATCATGATGGATTGTCCCTGCTGTTCCAATACGCCGTAGAGCAATTGGTTGACCTTGTAACTCTTGGCCCTTTCCACGGCGGCTTCATCGTTCGCGCAGCATTTGTCGGCCAATGAGTTGGCCGCGACGATGTCTTTCATTTTTTCAACCGGCAGTAGTTCCACACCAAGCTTCTTCATGTGTTCCCGCACCGCCGTCGTCAATCCGGCGACGATGCCCGGGTCGAGATTTTTGACCTGGAAATCCTCCACCGCCAGCAGGTCCGCGCCCGCGGTGATCATTGGCACACAGAGAGAAGTCGCGGTGATGGCGATCATCGCCAAAACCAGAGATTGCATTCGTTTCAATTTTTCCTCCTTTTCCAAATCACGGGTCGTCCGACCGGCACCGTGTATCGTCCACTCCAATTGAGCAAGGATTTAACACTATAGCAAGTCCGCATGTTCCCTTCAATATCGTGGGACGTGGAAGGACGAAGGAAACCACTCCCGCGCCTGTCCGATCCGTCACACTCTCGATCGAAGAGTATTACGGCGGCGGAGGTGAAAATAATCCTTGTCATCTCTTGAAAAGATCAATAAACAAATACATGATGCTATGATGTGCGAGTTCGGCATCCTGGTTCCGACGGCCGTCGTGTCTTGAGGGTATGGAGATTGAATCAGGCTTGCGGTCCGGAAAACTCATCGAAATATAAATGATTCAAGGGCGAGGAGAGGGTTGATGAAAAGCACGTCGGGATTGTTGTTTGCCTTTCTGGTGGTGCTGGCGGGTGGATCAGTCATGGGTAGTGAATGGCTGCCGGTCACTGTCTCCGACCCGGCTGCCGTGGAAACATCGAACACCGGTTCAGGGGAGCTGGTGACGCTGACCGTGGTGGTTCCCGGACTGGCGGCGCGGATGGTGGAAACCAAGGCTGGTCCATATACCCTGGTTGACCTTGGAGAGGGTTCGTTCAAGGGTGACATCGGCACTCCGCGCCTCCCGGTGCTGCGGCGGTTCGTTGAAGTGCCGTACGGCGCGGCGGTCTCACTGGAGTATGACACCGGAGCGCCGGTGGTACTGTATCCGGCCGATCACGACCTGCCGGCGCGGCTGCTGCCGGTGCAACCTCCCGTACCCAAGCTGCCCGGTGCGGCGGAAGCCGCGCCGTTCGTGATCCAGGAATCATTGTATGCCCAGGATCGGGAACTGGATGGCGAATGGGTCCGCATCCAGGACGATGACTACTTGCGCGGGCATCGGCTGGTGGTGCTGGAAATCTCGCCGGTGCGCTACAATCCGGCGCGCGGAACACTCACGGTGGTACCCGAGGTGCACATCCGGGTGCGCCTGCGGAATGCCGATTTGGTAAAAACGGCGAGCATGGCCGCACGTTACTGGAGCCCGCCCTTCGAGCAGTTGCTCTCCAGTCTGGCGGTGAACCACGGTGCATATCGTGATTATTCGTTCCCGCCCGGCGCACCCATAGGCTACCTGATCATCTGCCCAGCCAGTCTGCAGGCGGGTCTTGCCGATTTCATCGATTGGAAGACGCAGTGCGGGTATGAGGTCACCGTGGCGAGCGCCCCGAGTGGCGCCGACACTACCACGATCAAGAATATCATACTTGATGCGTATCAGAATTGGAGCAATCCGCCTGACTATGTGCTGCTCGCCGGTGACACCGACACCATACCGCAGTTTACCGGGGAGAGTTCCGGGTCTGAGGACGACCATCAGTACACGGAACTGGAGGGAACCGGTTACTGGACGCCGGATGTGATGATCGGCCGCTTCCCGGTTCGAACCACCATCGATCTCTCGAACATGGTGACGAAAATCCTCCAATTTCAGAAGATGACCATGCCGTCCACCGCTTATTTCAAGGACTCGGTATGGCTGGCATCCGATGATCATTACTATCTGATCGAGCCGACCCACGAGTATTGCTTCGATTCCCACGTGGAGCCGTTGGATCCGAGCAGCAATACCTATCACGCGGTCTACGAGCGGTTGGGTGGCAGCACCTCGGACTTCGCGTCGAACGTCAACGCCGGAAGAGGAATCGTGTGCTATTCCGGACACGGATACGGCAACGGTACCGGCACCTCCAGCATTCACTTCGTAAATTCCAATGTTCAGGCGCTTTACAACACCAACATGTATGGCAATGTCATGGTTTTCGCGTGCGGTACCAATCTCTACAGCCAGACCATGTCATTCGGCGAATGCTGGGTGCTGCAGGCGAACAAGGCTTCCGTCTCGTACTGGGGGACGTCCGACAGTTCATACTGGGATGAAGACGACACGGAGGAGCGGGAAATATACCGCTGCTCCCACGAGGACCTGGTGCACACGTTGTCCGCCATGTGTCTGAGGGGGTTGATCGAGGTCTATGAAAGTGGTGGCTCCGCGGCATACTACTTCGATATTTACAACCTGATGGGTGATCCTTCCACGGACTTCGTGAACAGGATTCCCCAGACCATGGTGGTGAGCTGCGACGATACGGCTCCACCCGAGGAACAGGATTTTTCCGTCACGGTGACGGTGGACGGCAGCGCCCTGGAAGGAGCGCTGGCAGCGATCAGCATGAATGGCGTGTTACTGGGCGCTGGCTATACCGGCAGCACCGGCATCGCCACCATCCACTTCACCCCGCCTGGTACCGGCACCGCCACCATCACCGTCACGGGCCACAACCTCGTGCCTGAAATCCTGTCACTGACTGTCGCGCAGGGTGGGTGCGGCAGCATCGATCTGGATTCCTCCCTGTACTCTTGCGCCGATCTGATCACCATCACGGTGACTGATGCCGACCTGGATTTGAACTCCGGCGCGATCGACACCGCCGTCGCGGATATCGCCTCCGACAGTGAGCCGACAGCCGAAACCGTGACGCTCACCGAGACCGGCGTCGCCACCCACATCTTCACGGGTGTCATCCAGACCTCCGCCACGCAGTCCGGCGCGGGCTATCTGCTGGTCGCCAACGGTGACGACATCACCGCCCATTACCATGACGACGAGTGCGAAGGCTTCCCTGTGGATGTCTACGATACCGCGACAGCCGATTGCGCCGGGCCGGTCATCAGCAATGTCGCGGCGGTCAATATCACCGGTTTCGGAGCTTCCATCACGTGGCTCACGGATGAAATGGCGGACGGCCTGGTGACGTACGGCACCGTCGTGCCCCCCGGCGGCACATCGTTCAATCCGGTCTTCTTCACCAGTCACCAGATCAATCTCAGCGGCCTGACCGCGGACACCACCTACTATTACAGCGTCACCTGCAGCGATGGCGCGGGCAACAGCACCACGGACAACAACGGCGGCGCGTATTACTCCTTCCATACCTCGGCCAATGCGCCGGTACTGGTCATCGATGATGACTCATCATCCGCCGCCACCATCGCCGCCCGTCTCACCAGCGCCGGCTACCTGGTGACCGAGGAAACCGCCGCTGCCACCGATTCCGCCACCTGGCCGAATTACCTGTTCGTCGTTTGGAGCAGCGGCGACAACCAGTCGCCGGTAGCGGTGGCCTCCTACCGGACCGCCATGGAAGCTCACGTGGCGGCCGGACGCAAGCTATGGATCGAGGGGGGAGAAACCGGTTACGATGCCATCAGTTCCCCCGGCTATGCTTCCTTTGCCGCCGCTGTGCTGCACGCCACCACCTGGAACGCCGACTCGTCCGGCAATCTCACCAGCGCTGCGGCCGGACACCCGCTGCTCACCACTCCCAACGCATTGAGTTTTCCAATCACCTGCGGGTACACCGCCTTTGGCCACCAGGATGCAGTCATGGCAGCCGGCGATGCCGACCGGATCTGTTCGTGGAGTTCCTATACCGCCAGTGCATCCATGATTGCGTACGATGTCAACGGCGATCCCGACGACGGCGGCCAGATCGTTTACACCAGTTTCGATTTCTCGATGATGGCCACCGCCTCCCAAGCGCCCATGGCCGAGAACATCGCAGCCTTCCTGAGCGCCGCCGCCAAT
>JAFGDC010000032.1 GCA_016932295.1 candidate division CSSED10-310 bacterium | reverse complement strand
CGAGGTCACATCGAGAACCAGGGACCTGGTGGTGCAACTGCTGGACATTCTTTTACACGAAGACCTCTAGATAATAACCAACGCCGGCATTGCATGGCAGGCATGGCGCGAGGCGGACGAATCCGGCGCGCGAGCAAGTTCGGACGCAACGGAATGGTGGTACGCAGGCGCGGGAAGATGTTCTCGGACAGCCCGTTCCGTCGCAAGGCGCGCTCCCTGCCCGCCTGCTTCGATGTTGAACACATGGAATCACTCAGTGCTGATCATACAGAGATTAAGGCACGACCCCGATTGCCTGTTGACATGTTGATATCGTATGTAGTATCACTTTTCTGAACTTCCTTGGACCGGAAAAAACTTCTGCAAGGATTCCTGGTGGATGAGCAGACGCGGTAAGTTGATCGACAGGCTGTTTGGAAGCAAGAATCCAGGGATCACGTACCGGCAAGCTGAAAATCTTCTGCTGCATTTGGGATTCAACAGGAAGGAAACTCCAGGTGAAGGAAGAAAGTTCGGCAGCGGGTCACACCGAACGTTCTGGATGAAGTGCCACGGGGAGTTGGTATATTGCAGGCTTGTCCAACCCCACGGCAAGGGTGACGCAGATCTGTCGCGGCCCGACATCCTCACGTTGCGGAAAACAGTGGAAAGGCTGTTGGAACTGGGAACTGATCTGGACTAGAAGAACGGCGGAGAGACATCGTGAATAGTGCGGTCCAAGAATTAGCTGACAGGGTCTATCCTTTCAAGGCGGAGCAGCTTGAAGACGGGACATGGTATGTGACAGTCCCCGACCTGCCCGGCTGTGTGTCATATGACAAGAACCTGCACGCTGCAGTGGACAATCTGAGGGAAGCCAAAATCGACTGGATGGAGACGGCGCTGACGGCGGGTGTAAAAATCCCTGAACCCAGTGCGCCATCACAGCAGAAATCCTGCTCCGGCAAGATATTACTGCGTATCCCCCGGAGTCTGCATGCACGCCTGTCGGCGGAAGCTTCAGAGGAAAACGTGAGTCTGAATCAGTATCTGGTGCACCTGCTCTCTGATCGTTCGGGGCGACGGCAGATGGTGGAGGAACTGGTGCAGGAGCGGCTCAAGGAAACGCTGGACATGCAGCAGGATCAATGACATCCCGTGCCTCGAAACTTCCCTGAAAACGTGATCGGGATAACGGAATTCAATGTCATCCTGATGGAAAAAGAAAAAAAGAGGGTCCTTGCCGACAGGCACCGAAAACATATCGGCACGACCATTGGCACCCCTCGCGAGGTTGCATCGTGAGCAGAGCGAAGAAGTCTCGAAGTGATTCCACGCCCCCGCGGATAAGCACCGAAGAGTACAAGAGGTTCCTTAAATCGACCAAACTGCGGTCGATATTTCTCACAGACACAGAAGTGACATGCAAGCGTGCTGTCTGGCTGGCAAACGGGCGAATCTCGGGAACTGAATTGAAGTTCGAAATCGAGGACAATCCCGCCCGGTAGTATGACAATTCCGTTCTCACCGTTCGGCAGGAATATGTCTTAAAAGCCCATCTAGCTATGGAAGACCGGCGGAGTGTCGAGTTCATATCGATCCGGATGGTCTTCGAAATGCGGTATGATGCTCCTGATTTCAATGATTCGGTCTGGGATGTTTTCTCGGCACTGAACATCCCCCTCAATGCGTGGCCCTATCTGCGCGAGTATGTCCAGAATGTCACCCAGCGCCTGGGTATCCCTCCTCTCACACTTCCGCTGTATCAGGTTTGATGGCAGGCATGCGCGGGGCGGGGGAATCCGGTGCGCGAGCAAGTTCGGACGCAACGAAATCCTGGTACGCAGGCGCGGGAAGCCGTTCTCGGGTGGCCCGTCCCGATGCAAGGCGCGCTCCCTGCCCGCCAGCTTCGATGTTGAACATTTGAAACCACTCAGTGCTGAACACACAGAGATTCAGGCACGACCCCGATTCTTTCATCGGCGGTTGGCCGCCTTGTACCGTGCCCACCAATCCTCCCATTCCTCCAGCGTCGCGACCTGGTCCTCGATCACCGCGCGATAGACAGCACGGCTGCCGAACTCACGCCGGTACCCGGGCCGTCCGCCCAGCTCCCCCTTGATCCTCAGGATCGCCTCCCTTGCCGCCGGCGTAATTCGTGACATGAGTTCTTGGCCGGGCGTAAGCACCCGTTGCACCTCTTCCGGCGATGCCAGCAAGATATCGACTTTCCAGTCGATCGCATCCGGCAGATAGAAGTCCACACACCAGAAAACCGCGAGTGGATTCCCCTTCGTCTGCATGACAAGCTCATTGCGATAGTACATGGAACCGACATGCGGCAGCGCCGCCATGGCACGGCCCAGCTCGAACATGGCGGGCGTGGAAAGGTCATTCGTTGCCACGCACAGATCTATATCACGCCATGTCATGAGATCGTAACAATAGCTGCCGGTGAGGTGAACCGTACCGTAGCCGGCGAGCAGGGTCAATAATGCGGTGTGCTGGAGCAGCCGGTCCGCTTCCTGCCGGAGATGTGCAGCGGCGTGAAGGTAATCGCGGTCTTCTATTTGCATATACCGTTTCCTTTCCCGGAAATCGGCGGGGACTGCCCAGATCGTGTATCGAGCTATCGTACTCCCGGCTTCACATGACGGACATCATGGAAAAGGGGTAAACATCTCCTCAACCGCCGATTCCAATTCTCATTCTCACTCGTAATCGAAACGCACCAATGAGATCTCATCCGCCACCCTGACTGTTCCGGGATGCGGAAAACCTCCCCAGAACATGATTCCATCCGCGGCGCCGGCACCCTGCGGCCAGTCGAAGTCCAGGATCGTCTCCACCTCCCACCGGCCGCTTGGCATGGCGGGTCCCGCCGTGAGCCCCGATCATTCCCGTGGCTGTTCACCGTGCGATAACCAGCCATGCTCACCGGGCGGTTTTCCACCGTTTCTCAGCGCTGCTCCCAGGGCAACGATCGCTGATCGGCCGCGAGTCGCCTGCCCTCGATACCAACCGGACTACCCGGCCGCCGCTGTGGCAACCGTTATTCAGTCACCAATGCCGGCCATTCCGACCAGTTGCCCACATCGTCGAAGGCGCGGAAACTCACCTCCAGGGTGAGTGCTGGTGCGCCGGGGCCAATGTCTGGTATGGCGAACCCATAGATCATATCACCGGCCGCCCAGTCACCCTGGGAGCCGTCATCCAGAAGCAGCAATCCGGTGGATTCACCAAGGTAATACAATTCGATACGCTCGACATCCTCATCCATGCAGAAGGCAAGCAGTGAGAGCGGGCCGCCGGTGCCGGTCATGTTGGAGTCCCAGAAGCCGCCCAGCAGGATTCTCGGCGCCGTCCCATCTACCTGGATCTCCACGCCGCTGCCCGGGGTTTCCACGTTCCCCAGCGCATCTGTGGCGCGACTCATGACCACCAGCGATCCTTCGGCACCCGCCTGGAACCCGTACGTCCAGGTGGCCCAGTCATCTTCACTCACCGCCGCCGTCCAGGTCACACCATCGTCGACACTCACTTCCACGAGAGTTACTCCGGCCAGGTTATCCGAGGCGATACCAGCCACCGCCACCGTCAAGCCGACCCGCTCACCCGGTTCAGGCGATGTGACACTTGATTGGGGCGCCACATTGTCAACCTGCACGGTGATCGCAGGACCGGGAGTTTCCTCGTTGGTGGCGATATCCACGGCTTTCGACTTGAGCAGGAAGGTGCCCTCGGCCGGCAATGTCCAGGAGTACGTCCAGGTTT
>JAFGDC010000323.1 GCA_016932295.1 candidate division CSSED10-310 bacterium | reverse complement strand
CCTGACGCCGACCGTCACCGACACTCCTTCCCGAACACCGACAAGATCCCCCACCACCACCACGATCCCTTCCATTACGCCGACCCGCACGGCCACCCTGTCGCCAACCGGAACTCCGACCGGGACGCCCACCCGTACGCCAACCGAGGTTCCCTCCCTTACGCCGACCGTTACGCACACACCGTCTCGAACGCCCACCGCCACCCGCACGCCCACGGGGATTCCGTCCTCGACTCCGACCGCCACGTATTCACCAACCCCGGTGCCGGCCACCGCCACTGTTACAATGACGCCCGAGCCTTCCGCGACACCAACGCCGGCTCCCATCCCCAGTTTCGGCGGATGGGGCATCGTTGTATTGGTGATGCTGTTGGGTGGAGCCATCGCCAAGGGTGCAAGGCGGCGGCGCTGAAGCGAGGCGGCTGATCGTCACCGGACAATCCGCGGGACGGCTTGACAATGAGTATGGTGATCGTTTCGCCACCGGTAGCCGGATCCGGCTGCGGTGCTTGGTTCATCTGCCTTCCTGGGGGTGGCACCCGACATCTCGTCCTTTCAGCCGGAATAGTGAGAATAGCGGCGGGGCCGCCGCAACCAGGGAGCGGCTGGCGCCACGTGCATCTTCTCTCAAATCCTCAATCTCCCGATTATTTTTCATTGAATAATCCGTAATTCCGGGTACGACCAGGCTGCACGAACAGCAGGCGATGTTCAGGGCAGTTTGAAGGCTTCTTTCATCCTCGATAGTCCCACGTTGGGGCCGACCACGATCAGCACATCGCGCCTGGTGAGCACCCGGTCGGGAACGGGGATTTCATTGCCGGTATCACCACCGTGCGTGGGGCGGATGGCGACTATGCTGACGGAGAACCGTTTGCGCAGGTCCAGTTCCGCGACGCTGCGGTCCACCAGTTCGTTTACCACCGGCACCAGGATGACCTTGTAATCCTTCGGGATGTTGACATAGTCGCTGCGGGGTTCCCCGAAGGATTTGGTGATGAAGCGGAGTCCCAGAGTGCCCTGGCGCAGAATTTCGCGGTTGTACAGGGCGAAGATATCCTGATGGGTGATGATACCCACGATCCGACCGTCGCCGGGAGAAACCACGGGCATTTCTTCGACGGCATGAATGCTGAATTGCTTGATGGTGTCCATGAGCGTGGCATCGCGGCCGATGCGAGGTTGGCTGCGGCGCATGATATCTTTCGCGGTGATTGAGCAATCCAGCCCTTTGTCCTGCATGATGCCGACGATCTGGTACATGGAGATCGAGCCCAGGAAGACCCCGTCGTCGTCGGTCACGTGGTAATCCATCTGGTTGCTGTTGACCACCATGTTGAACAGTTCGCGGAACAACATATCGGGGCGGATGGTGGGCACGTCGATATGCATCAGTTCTCCCACCGTGTGTTGGGTCATGATGGTGGATTCCAGGCCCAGATCCAGGTTGATGCCGCGCCGGCTCAATTTTTCCGTGTAGATCGATTCTTTGTGTATGGTTTTGGAGACGAGGGTTGACACGATGCAGGCAAACATCAGCGGCAGGATGATTTTATAGTCGCCGGTAAGTTCGAAGATGATGATGATGGCGGTGACCGGGGCATGGGTGGCGGCGGCCAGCATAGCGCCCATGCCGACGATTCCATAGGCGCCGCTGGATGCGGTGAAGGTCGGGAAGAGGATATTGGCGATCTTGCCGAAAGCGCCGCCGGTGAGTGCTCCTATGAAGAGAGTGGGAACGAAAACGCCGCCGGATCCGCCGCATCCGAGACTCAGGGACGTGGAGAAAATTTTCACGGGGATGAGCAGCAGGAGCAGGGTCAGGCTCAGGTTGCCGTTGATTGTGTGGGTAATGGTTTCGTAACCGACGCCGAACATTTGGGGGAAGATGCAGAGGATGATGCCGAGACCTGTCATTCCCACCGGAGTTTTCAGGTAATTGGGGAACTTCCAGGCATCGAAGATGTCTTCCACTTTGTAGACGCTTCTGGAGAACAGCACACTCATGAAGCCGAGGATGATGCCGACGATCAGGTAGAGGGGGAGTTCCAGTGGGCTGTTCAGGACGTAGTGCGGCACATTGAAGGCCGGGTGGTTGCCAAGGTAGTGCCTGGAAATCACGGTGGCGAGGACGGAGGAGACCACGAGGGGGCTGAAGGTGTGCAGGGCGAAATTGCCGAGGATGATTTCCACGGCGAACAGGACGCCTGCGATGGGGGCGTTGAAGGTGGCGGCGATGCCGGCTGCGGCGCCGCAACCCACGAGGGTTCGCACCAGTTGCGGCGACAGTTTGAGCATCTGTCCCAGGGTCGAGCCGGCGGCGGAGCCGATCTGCACGATGGGACCTTCGCGACCGACGGAACCGCCGGTGCCGATGGTGATGGCCGATGCCACCGCCTTGCCCAGCACCACGCGCGCTCTCATTCTGCCGGAATGCAGGGCGACCGCCTCCATCACCTCGGGCACACCGTGCCCCTTGGCTTCCTTCACCAGGAAAAAAATCATCGGACCGACGATGGCGCCGCCGATGGTGGGAATCAGTATCTTCATGTACCAGGGTGTCTGGAGCAGTGTATCGATCACATTCTCACCGGCGCCGACCGTAATGTCCTGCACCAGGTTAATGAGCATCCTGAATCCGATGGCGCCGAAACCACCCAGCACGCCGATGACTGCTGACAGGAGGATAGTATAAGTATTGGCATGCAGTTTGAAATAATCCACCATGCCAAAAAACATTCGATTCATCTGGAAACGAATCCCGCCATAATTCACTCGCCATCCTCCTCACACCCCGTCCGTTCCTTGCGCTGAACCACGATTGGCGCGGCTGCCGGCCGCCTGTGCCTGTCCAGTCATTGACCGGGCACTATAATACTCAGCAGGCATCAGAACGCAAGCCAACTCACGGGGCCCCTTTGGTTTCGACATAAGGATTCCGGCTCGGATTCCGTCTGCCGGGTAGTGCCGGGATCAGTTTGAAAGACACTGTGTCGCCCTGGAAAACAGATGCATTGCGTATGGCTCACAGTCTACTACAGGAACCAGGCGGAACTGTCTTTCCAATGGGGTCGTACCTCCTCCGGGGTCGTACCCGGAATCTTGTAATGTTCGTCGTGATGCGTTAGCGCCGGCAGGACTAGACACTCGCTATCACCACCGTAAAGTCTCTGGTGCCAACGGTTCGCAACGCTCATTACAACGTTCCGGGTAT
>JAFGDC010000322.1 GCA_016932295.1 candidate division CSSED10-310 bacterium | reverse complement strand
CTGGAACGTCATCGCCGCGCCCCCGGCGATCTCGATATCCCGGCGATGATCGCCCGTGCATCCGCCCAGGCTCGTGATTCGCTGCGTGCCAGGCTGCCGCGCGGAGGCTCGATGCCGGTGGTAATGGAAAGCGATGCCCTGGAGTATGTGTTCGATCCGTTCATAACCCACGCCGGCGGCGCTCTGCAGTACCGCGGTCTTTCCCGCTTCCATCCCGGTGAGCCTGTCATACCGGCGCGGCGCGGCGAGCCGATCTTCCTCGCCAGTGACGGTTTGTTGGTGCACGGCAACAACTCGCTGCCCTTCGATGAAGACGGTGTACCGGCGCACCGGATCGCGGTGGTGGAAGACGGTCGGTTTCTTTCCCCGGTCTGCGACCAGGAGCATTCACAGTATCTCGGCGTTCGAGCCACTGGTCCTTTCGCCAACAAGGTCCTCGGGTCGGGCCCCCGATCCTTGTCCGAACTTGTCGGGGACGGCGGTCCGTTGCTGCATGTGGTCGCGTTTTCCTCTTGCATCCCGGACAATCTCACCGGCGACTTCGTGGGTGAAATCCGGCTGGCCTATGAACACCGTGACGGCGCCGTCATACCGGTCAAGGGCGGCGCGGTGAGCGGCAATGTATTCAATGCCTTTGCCGATGCGCACTTCTCCGCTGAACGGGAATTCCGCGGTGATTACCTCGGACCACGGGCGGTGCGCCTGGGACCGCTTACCGTGGTGGGCGTGTGAGGAGACCGGTCGGGGTGGAGTAAGATCCGTTCTTGTTCTATAGTATGCGGCACATGGTTGAACACGATCATCCGGCGGCGGCCGGAGCAGAAACCGTGGCAGGCAAGGAGGACCGCATGAATATAACGGAGCTACTCAAGGCGGGCAGCGATCGATACCCGGAGCGACCGGCGCTGCTTTGCGGTGATGAGATCTACACCTATGGCAGACTATGGGAAGCCATGCGGCACATGACCGGCTGGCTGAAGCTCCAGGGCGTGACCGCGGGTGATCGAGTGCTGCTGCTGCTGCCCAATTCCGTGGAATTCGTTCTGGGCTACCTGGGCACGGCCGCACTGGGTGCATCCTCGGTGCCGCTCAACCATACACTCCGCGAACATGAATTGTCCTACATCCTGGGCGACTGCCGGCCCACGCTGGCGCTGACTCAGGCGCGCAATGCAAGAGTTCTTCAGGCGGCCGTGAAGGAAGCAGGTTGCCGGACGATCCTGGCGGTGGTGGATGAAACTCCCGACAACCCAGCCTTGCTGGAAGTAATTCAGTCGGCGTCGCCGGCCGATCCCGATGGAGAAGGAGACGAAACGGAAGCTGCACTGATCTACACCAGGGCCGAAGATGGGTATCCGAAAGGCGCCCGGCTGTCACAGCGCGCCATCAGGCGCAATGCCGAAATGACGGTGGAACACTGGCAGTCCACACCTGGTGAGATGGTGGTGGCAGTCCTGCCGCTGTTCCATACCTATGGCCTCACCACGGGAATCTTTTCTCCCCTGGCCAGAGGACTCTCCATACTGCTGATACCTCATTTCAATCCCAAGGACATCTGCGCGCGCATCCAGCAGCACCGCCCCGCCATCTTCACGGGGGTGCCTACCATGTACGCCGCCATGCTGGGATTCGCCGATATCGGCGCGTACGATCTGGGCAGCGTCCGGCTTTGGATTACCGGCGGCATGGCCATGGCCCCCAAACTGCAAATCGCCTTCGAACGGCTCATCGGGAAACCCATGTACGAAGGCTACGGCCTGACCGAAAATGCGCCGTGCGCCGCCTTCAACTGGCTCGAACATCCCCGCAAACTAGGTTCCATAGGCAGGATACTGCGCGGCATGGAGGGAATCATCGCCGATCCCGAGGGTCGCGAGCTGCCCCGCGGTCAGACCGGTGAGCTGCTGATCAAATCGGATTCCATCATGCTGGGCTACCTCGGGCATCCTGAATTGACGGCCGCCACGGTGGTGAACGGTTGGCTGCATACCGGTGATATCGGCCGCATGGACGAGGATGGGTACGTGTTCCTCACCGGCCGCTCCAGGGACATGTTCCTTACGGGTGGGTTCAATGTCTATCCGAAAGAGGTGGAACGGCTGTTGCTTCTCCATCCAAAGGTGGCGGCAGCGGTCGTGACGGGACGGCCCGATCCCGTGTACGGTGAGGTCGGACACGCGGTGGTGACAGCAGAGGAAGGAACGGAGCTGACGCCGGACGAACTGACCAGTTACAGCCGCCGCGTCATGGCGATGTACAAGATTCCACGCAGTTTCGAGGTGGTGGGGTAATGATCCGCGCCGGTTCTTCGGGCTGTCCTCGACCGGCAGGATGAAGCACAGGCATCCCTTGGCAGATCACGCACAGATCCGTGCCCTCCAGCATCGACCCGTCATGGCCATACCGGTGGCGCCGGCCGGAATCCACGCCGGTCGTGGCTCACTTCATCAGGTCGGCATCACGCCACACCGCCAGTGCGGCTCCGTCCGCGGGAATTTTATAACCGAGAAGCGAATAGATCCGGCGATTGACGGTATACACGAGTTTGCCTGGTGACACCGGCGGCAGATTCCGCAACTGGTGTTGAGCCAGTCCCCGAGCGGCCAGGTCCGCCAATTGGGGGCCCAGACTCTGCCAGTCAGGGGTAATGGTGAATAGCGCTCCATTGTCGATATCCGTGACGCGCGGGCTGAACGCCGGGATCCCCCGCCCCGCCGCCTCCCGGAAAATGGCGCGCACGATGTAGGTGGGATACACGTCCCAACTGGGGAACACCAGCAGTCCTTCCGCTGCCGGAAGCACTTCGCTGAACACCCGGGGTATTTCGTGCACGGAACCGATGGCATGGCAATCCAGTCGGATCCCGGAGGAGATCTGCGCCTGTTTGAATTCATCCACGATGTAACCGAAACTGGCGGGATCGTAGATGACGCTCAACCGGCGGCCGGGAAACCATGATCGATAAAAATCCAGGACCTCGGCCGGTGCCGGCAGCAGACGGATTCCAGACACCCGCTCCGGCGCCTGCATACGGGTGTCCAGCCCCTGCTTTCCCACCAGGCAAAACAGGATGGGGGGAGTATCCGCGGCAGGCAGGAAGTCCATCACCGCCTGCCAGGCCTCCGAACCGATCACCACGATCAGATCCGGGCGGCTGGAGCGCATTTCCTGCCGCAATGCGTATGGTGCGTGCGCCGCTTCGACACGATCCAATCGAACCACCGTCACCTGCCTTGCGGCAAGGCTTCCGGTCACATCCTCGAGCTGCTGGAAAGCCGCGGTGAAGGAAATGCGGATCTGTTCGAAGATGGGGCCACTGTCTCCCTGGATGACCGTCACGGTCGCGCTCCGCACGGCCGCCGCCGGCAACAGGGCGACCAGGCACACCAGCGGCAGGAGTGCCCGTCGGGCGCCGCCGCTGATCATGGTCAGTGATTCCAGCGGTAGGAAAACGTCACTTGCAATTGCCGGCGTGGACCGGGAAAGTCCACCAGTTCCCAGTATCTCTTGTCGAACACGTTGTAGATTCCCAGATCGAGGCTGATGCGATCGGTGAATCGGTACCCGGCATTGAGGTCCATCACCCAATAGGACTCAATAGACCTGGACAAGGGATCGACGGTCAGCGGCGTTTTTTGTGAATCCACCCAGCGCCACCCCGCGAACAACCGCCATGATTCCGAGGGCAGGTAAGTGGCACCCAGGTTCAGGAGGTTTCTTGGGTAGTAATAGAGGTATTCCTTCTCCTCCACTGAAACCCTGGCGCCTGTCTTGTCGGCGGTGAGCGAATCCGGTTTCTGAAACGTGTAGTTGCAGAAGGCCACCAGCGAACCCGGCATGAATGCGGGTTTGAACTCGCGGCGCGCTTCCAACTCCACGCCGTATATCTTGGTGCGGTTCCGGTTCTCGGGAATGTAGGCCATCTCCTGCTGACTCGGCGTGGTGATGATATAATCCTCGATATCTGAAATGTACACATTCACCGTGCTCACGAGATTGTAGGCCAACAAGCGTTGGAAGAAACCCAATTCATAGGTCTCGCCGCGCTCCGGCTTCAGATCCGGATTCCCCGCGACCCTGGTGTGCAGAAACTCCAGGTCCAGAAACCGCTCGAAATCGTTTGGAAGCCGGTACCCCCGCGAGTATCCCAGCTTGGCGTAGGAAATACCGTTGAAGTGGTAGATCAGGCTCAGGCCGGGAGTGAAGAATTCACCAAAATCCTCGGTCCAATCCTGCCGTGCGCTGACATTGAAAACCATGCTGTCGGTGACCTTGTTCTCGCTCTGCAGGAACATGCTGAAGGTCCAGTAATCATACTCCGAATCCTCGTTCATGACGTCGGTTGCGTCGTTGGTGTATTCGAAACCGACGGAGGTGGTATTCCACGACGTCAGGACATGCGAATACAACGCCTCGAACGAACTGCGTTTTTCCTCGTATTGATGATGGACAGGATCCTCGCGGCTCGGCGGCAGGTTTATATACGCCAGGTACGTCGTGTTTTTAAGATTCATATAACTGCGTAATGACAACCGGCCGCCGAACAGACTGATACTGCCCATCTGCACATCCAGAAAATGCTGTCTGGTCTCCGCCCGGTCCCATTCGGTCCGCCACTGCTCGCCAAGGGGCAGGCCATGCTCGATAGTCATACTGCCGGCCGTGATGGACAATCCGCTCTCCTCCATCCGCCACTTGGTGAAAAAATCCATCAACTGCCTGTCGTTATTGTTGTCCAGGCCGTTCGCCCCGGAATCCTGCGACCAGCTGAAGGCCATGGTTCCATCGAAGGCGCCGTACCGGCCCTGGGTACGCATTCCCATTTCCAACAACGGATTGCTTGACGCCACCAGCTTCGTACTCACTCCCGCCTCCTCGTCCTCCAGCCTGGTGACGATATTGATCACTCCACCCAGTGCATTGGCTCCATAAAGCGGCGACCCGGGTGTATGGATGATTTCGATTCGCTTGACATTCTCCAGCTTGAAGAAATAGGCAGCGTAGAAGCTGCCCAGATATACGTCGTTGGCGGGACGGCCGTCGATCAGGATCAACACGCGCAGGTTCTTGGTGTCATAATGCACCAGGCCGGACGGACTGATCGGCGTGCCGATGATGGCGCTGCCCACCACGTAACGCAGCACTTCCGTCAGGTTCCGCATACCCATCAATTCGATCATCTCGCGAGTCAGCACCGTGACGG
>JAFGDC010000031.1 GCA_016932295.1 candidate division CSSED10-310 bacterium | reverse complement strand
GGAGGAAAAGAGGCAGCAGTGGTGCCAGGTATCTGCCCGGTGGACACCAGCCCCCCCACCATTCGGGGAAGGCGATGATCAGGAGGAGATAGGGTCCGCTCAGCAGGAGAAGATGCCCCGGCAAGCCGGGATGTCTTCTGTGGGTCAGCGCCAGTCCCGCCGGCAGCAGCCACAGGATGGGATTGAAGGGGAGCAGTCCGAACCGTTGATCAAGGAACAGTCCAATGGCGGCGCGCAGGGAATCGAGCTGCAGGTGTGGCGTGGGGTGCAGCCCGAAACCGGCGAGTGGGTGTCCATGGACGGCCAGGTAAAATCCGAGGTTGCCCAGGATGGTGAGCACGAACGCGCCGGCGCAGGATGGAATGAAGTGTTTACGATCGGATCGGGCGAGGGCGGACAGCAGAATGCCGAGGGAAAGCAGGATGAAGCGCAGGTGGAGCCATGGCAGCAGGAAAACAGGTATGGTAAGGCAGGCGATTCTGGCCCGTCGCGTATGCTGCGGTTGCAGCGCGAGCGCCATCAGGACGGCGGCCGGGAAGGCGGGAAACACCTCGACGCCGTAGATCATGAACGGAGCTGTCCCGGCGGCGGCGGCCAGGATGGCGGCGGCGAGCCAGGGGGGATAGTCATGCAGCAGGAGGAACCTGTACATCAGCGCCAGTCCCGTGAGCGCGATTGCTATCATGGCCGCGGCGGCACCCGCCTGGCCCATGATGGCGTATGGCCCGGCCAGCAACAGTGGCAAGCCGATGTGGTGGATGGACAATTCCCGTCCATTCACGATCGTGGTGTGATGATCGAGTGCGGGGTGGAAACGCTTGTCATCGCCCAGTAAATACTGGTTGCCAAGGTCCAGGTCCATGTCTTTGACCAGGCTGTGGGTTATCAGGAGGTAATGTGGTTCGTCGCCGGTGAATCCGTAGCCGGACCGCTGCAGCCTGGTGCGGGTGATGGTGAACAGCAGGGTGAACGCGGCCAGCAGGACAATGAGCGTATTACCGGTGACGACGGCGGAGGAAAAGACGGTTTTCCTGGTGGTGCCGCCGCTGCCTCGTCGTGATTCGAAGTTTCGCACAATCGCGCTCCCCTGATGATATGTTCTTGGTGATATCACACTTACCACCCTATCCATCAAGCCCCATTGGCCGCGCGTCCTGCCCCGCACCTGTCAGCCACCACTGCGCACGGTTTCCTTTTCAGCCGCGCCATACGGTTTACGACGTCAGGTGTCCCGTGATCCAGGCTGCCACCAGCAGGTTCATACTGTTCCCCACCAGCCGGTATTGCTGTCGCATCGATACCCCGGCGGGGAACCGGAACCATTCGGGGAATCCGTGCAATCTGGCGATCTCGAGGGGGGAAAAGCGGCGCAGGCCGCGATCGGTCCGCAGGTATGATCCGCCCCGTACCAGCAAGCGGCCGTACCCGCCGATGAAGCAGTTGGTGGAACGGTCCTCGGCGGTCACCACGTTGAATCCCGGTCCATGTGTGCGGATCTGTGCTTCGGAGAGATAGAGCGGCATCGCCGGATCGGGTTCCAGGAACTGGTTCAGGGTGACGGGCGGGATGGGTTTCAGTGGTTGGAGATGCAGTTCGGCGTGCGTCGCCGCAAGGAAATACCTCGGTCTCCGATTGGGAATCCCGAACTGTATCGGGTCGAGGATCCATTCGTGGAAATGGTAGCGATGCCGGGAAAGTTGCTCCAGGAGGTGTTCCCTGGTGCGGCTGCGCATGAATCCAGCCACGTTTTCCATGCAGAGTGCCGGGGGCTCCATGTCGTCCAGCAGGGTGATCAGGTGAAGCAGGGCGGCGTTTCGCCTGTCCTCCATGTCCCGCTTCCGGCCCAGCGCGCAGAACGGCTGGCAGGGTGGGCTCATGACCCATAACTCGCCGTGGTGTCGATGCAGTTCCGCCGGGCTCAGCGTGGCGATTTCCCGGGCCTGTGGCCGCATGGTGAAGGTATGCTCGTAGGTGATGTTGGCGGGTTGGCTGATGTCGTAAGCCGCAACCACCTGGTGCCTGTTGCCCAGGGCCAGGCGAAAACCACCGATGCCGGAGAAGAACTCTATGGCACGCATGGGTCGGTGTCGTGAACCGGAACGTCTGGGGTCATCGATTCACGCGTCCTTGTCATTTGCCTTTGCGACGCCCGGATATGCCTGGGAATGCCGCTCCCAGGAACGATTTTCGTAAAGGGAAGATACCTTCGTTCACCAGCCGGATGTCTTCTACGCTGAAAAACGCACTGGGATTGAATCGCTTGATGATCTCTATTGCATCGGGCAGGTCGCGTCGTTTGATTATGGTGAAAATGACATGCACCCTGCCATGGCGGCCTTCCGCTTCGACATTGGTGAAGCCGAAATTGTGTTCTTTGAAGTAGGCCAGCAAGTCATGGGCCTGGCGGTTGGTGATGATTCGCACCATGATGGTGCCCATGGCGATTTTTTCCTCGATCGTCATGCCGACGAAGTTGCCGCAGGCGAATCCCAGGGCGTAGGCGAAGTAGTAGAGCGGGTTGGTGAGGTTCTGGATAATTTGTCCGATGGCCACCAGCCAGATGAGGACTTCGAAAAAACCGAGCAAGGCGGCGACGAGTTTCTGGCCGCGTGCCACGGCGATGATGCGGATGGTGCCGATGGTGACATCAACGATTCGCGCCAGGGCGATGAGAATGGGCAGCAACACCCAGATGAACAATACCGAGTCGGTGAATGTTCCTGTCATGGTTCTTCTCCCCGGCCGGTGTGCGGCCCTGCGAGGCTCCTATAACCAATCCGGGCGGATTTGTAAACCCATGGGGGACAAATCGCTTCTCTGGTCAATCCCACTGGTGCGCTGCCTGCGTATCGCCTGGCGCCGTAGAGAGCGCGTGGCGGCGTGGCGCCGCAGGGAGCGCGTGGCGCCAGCCGCGCCCTGGTTTCGGCGGCGGGCCCCGCCGCCATCCTCACTCCATTGGGGTCGCACTCCAATGGGGTCGTACCCGGAATCTTGTAATGTTCGTCGTGATGCGTTGGCTTCCAATGTTCTACAGCAACCAGGCGGAACTCTCTCTCCAT
>JAFGDC010000321.1 GCA_016932295.1 candidate division CSSED10-310 bacterium | reverse complement strand
GGGGGGCGACTGGTCAAATGAGTGGGGGAAAACGAACTGGAAGACGGCATCCTGAACGGCGGCCAGGGCGGCATCGATGTCCTGTGCCGGGGTGCCGGACAACAGCCAGTGCAGTTCCCGAACCCCCGGCACCCAGCAGGAAAACACGATGAGCAGGATGGCGCCGAGGCGCGCCAGGCGACGCCAGGATCCTGGGCAGGCTAGCAGCCGCCGGCAGGCGGTGAACGCCGGAGTGAAGGACTGCCAGGTTTTCATGAGAGGTCAGGCCTGGAATTCTTTTTCCAGTTCAGAAAAGGCGAATTTGAGCGCTTCGATGGCGAGGGGCAGGTTGTCCAACGGTTCCGAGATCTCCTCTCGCTTGGTCCATGCCTGGTCGAGCCGATCGGACCACTGCGCGATGGCGATGAGATGCCTGGAGAAGGTTTCAAACCGGCGATGCAGACCCTCATCGATGCCTTCCTCTTTCTGCTTGGCCAGGCTGCTCAGGATGTTGTTGAGGAAAAGCTGCCGATGCCCCATCGCCTTGGAACCGGCCAGGATGCGGTTGGCCAGGACATCCATGACCTTGTCGGGCCAGTGACCGGCCCTGAGAAATTCAAGCAGGTAGTCGAACGTGCCTTCCTGCTTCGCCTCGATCATACTGTCCAGTTCCACGCGGTGCTTCCTGGCGATCTCCACCTGGTCCATCACCGCCTTCAGCTCGTTCCATTCCTCCTCGGGAACCGCCGCGGAGCCGCCCAGCGCTTTGCTCTCCAGGAGGCGCGAGACCGGCATTGAGAGGATCTGGGCGACCGGATCACCGGCCCGGCCGGTGAGGTCCCTGACATCAGCCAGGCAACGCTTCATGAGCTGTTCAGAGAGCACGGTGGTTTTCTTGAGATCGCGTGGGATGTTGTTGAAAAGGCTCACATGACTCTGCAATTTTTCTACGATGCCACTGAGTGGCTTGGCCAGTTCATGCACGTTCTTAGTCTCGCCGCGCACTGCGGTGGTGGGCAGATCGCGGAGAAAAGCGGTGACGATTTCCCGGCGATGGATGAGATCCGGATCGGCGATGACGCGGATGAAGGTGGCGGCGAACACGGACCGCTCCACCGTGTCGTAGAACAACTCGCACATGTCCTGAGTGAGTTCCTTGCGGATCTGGGCGTCCTGGCGGCCGTAGGCGTTGTCGATGCCGTGCGCGGCGTGAGTGAGTGCCCGGTTGAGATCGTTGCGGCGCTGGTACAACTTGGCGAGATAATAGTGCAACATGGCGTCGTTGGACTGTTGCTGCAACGCTCGGTTGAAAAGATCCAGCGCCTTGTCGTCGTTACCCCGGTTGAACTCGATTATCGCCAATTTCTGGAGGGATTCGAAGTGCCGCGGCGCCAGCTCCAGAGCGGCGGAATACTGTTCGGCGGCAAACTCGGCCTCGCCCTTGAGATCATGGAGCGCCGCCGCCATAAAGCGGTAGTTGAAATTGATGGGATCCTTGGCGATGGCATCGATGGCGTGACCGAGCCCCTTCTGCAAATGGGTCTTCTTTTCCCTCTGCTGGGCTGATTCATGATAGATCCGGGCCAGGCAGTAGCTCAACGATGGACTCTTGTGGCGTTCGAAGAGCGGCGTCAGAGTCTTGATGGCGATCTGCAGGAACCGCGACCTGGTGGTGAGGCGGAAGATGGCGATGGCACGGTTGGTGAGTTCCACGTATTCCGCCTTCGGCACGCGAGCCAGGGCCTGTCTGAAATACTCCTCCGCCTCCGATCGCTTTTTGCCGCCCATGCGGATGAAGGTGTCACCGAAGCAGAGATAGATCGAACTGAGCAGGAGCGACGGCGGGGGATCGCCTTCCATGAAGGGACGCAGCACATTCTGAGCGGCCTTCAGATCGCCGAAATTGGCGAAGGTCTCGGCAATGGCCAGGCTGGTGCCGGGATTGGGGGAATGCTCCCTGACATAGGTGTTGAGCACCTGGGCGGCTTCCCCCACACGTTTCTGCTGGGCGTAGATTCTGCCAAGGTACAGCAGGCTGCGGGGTTGACCCCGGGTCCAGCCCTCCCGGAGATGAGACTCGGCATCACCCAGGTGACCCTGTTCGTATTCGCTGAGACCACGGAGGTACCACCACTGCGCCTCTCCGGCCAGCGCCTGGTGCTCCCTGAGCAACTGCCCGGCGGCCCTGTACTGCTGCTGGCCCATCAGTTCCTCCGCCGCCAGCAACACCAGATCATCGCTCTTGCCCTTCTCGTACAATGATTCAAGGAGTTTGAAGGTTTTCAAATACTGGGACAGTCCGTCACGAATCGAACGGAGGCTTTCGACCTTGTCCGGATCCACCTCCGTGCCCTTGGCGCGCTCCAGATACCCGCTCATGACCTGCTCTGCCACAACCGGTACGGACGAACCTTCGGTCCTGGCGCCGGACGCCGCCTCCCTGTCGAAAAGCATCAGGCCATACTCGTCGAGGCTCTTCAGCAGCTTGTTGAAGGTGGCCGCTGAAAGCAGCCCGGACGGGTCCTGAGCTGGATCGGCATGCAGCACGGTTGCCAGGTTGTCACGGACTTCCTTCAGAATGGATACCAGCAGATTCCTGCCCTCCTGGTATTCCGCATTCAGTTCGAAACACTGCGTCAGGAACTGCATGGCAATGGCGCGGTCGCCCAGGTCGAGATACAGCATGGCGGCCCGATAATAGGAATAAAAATTCCGCTGCTCCAACTTGATAAGATTGTCGATCCAGGCTTTGGCGCCCGCGATATCCTGCTGCCGGTAACAGATCCGCGCCAGGAAGAAATAGCTGTCGAATTCCTTCTTGTCGATTTCGAGAACCTGTTCGAAAATGCTCTTGGCAGTATCCAGCTCACCGGCATCGATAAACGCCTCGCCGAACTCGCGGAGCCGCTCGGTCTTCAGGTTCGAGGTCAACCGGTACTTGCGCGCCAGGTTCCAGGCCAACTCGTAGCTGCCAGTGGGCAAGCCGTCGATCACATCGAGCAGGAAGTCCCGGTCGTTATCCTCGACGCTGCGGCGATCGAAGGAATCGAGAATCCGGGCCGCCGCCATGAATTCGCCGAGTTTGAAATGGCAGAATGCCTTCTCGATGAGCAGAATCGGATCGGTGAGGCCTTGCTTCACGGCCCGGTTGAAATGTTCCAGCGCCGGTTCGTAATGCCGCTTGTCAGCCTCCATGAGACCCAGACAGAAGCTGGCCAGGCCGGTGTTTTTACTGGATGATGACTTGGCTTCGTGGGCAATTTCCGCGGCCACGGTCTTGTCACCCATCAATTTGCGGATCTCCTCCTTGGCATGGGAACGGACCCGCTTGCGCTTGAGGATATCCGGCACCACCTGGTACCAGAGTTCGAATTCGATGCGCATCTCGGTGATCTTCCGGTAACCCTCCAGGTTCTCGGCCCGCGTCAGGCCATACCGGTCTATCTCATCGGGAATGTCATCCCCCACTGCCTGCAGATCCTTCGGAGTCAATTCGAAATAGTTCATTGCCGCGAACTGGCTGGCCTTGAGAACCAGGTTTTCCACGTCCACATCGGCATCGTTGAACGCCTCGTCGATCGCCTTCTTCACCAGCCACTTCAACGCCCGCTCCCGCGTCACGCCCTCCACGTCTATGCGGTGCTGCTCGTGAACACACTCGTAGGCCATCCGCTCCTTCACGTGGTAGAGCTTCACCATCTCCAGCAATTCGGTGACATCCTTGTTCGACAGCACCGGCTTGAAGTCCAGGCGCAGCCAATGAAGCCGCAGGGTGCGCACGTAATCAGCCTCATTCATGTCCGTGAAGGCCAGCGCCCCAAGCGTGCTGAGCTGCTGAAAACGCCAGAAGAACGCGAGCCGCTCTTCCTGCATGAGCAGGTTTTTTGAGCGCAGAAGTTTCTGGATCTGGGAATCACCCAGGCTCTGCCCCTTGCTGTCGGCAACATACCGTTGCTTGATGGCTTCGAGGAGATAGATCTGAAATTCGTTGGGCTTCTCCAGCACCGTCTCTAACGTGTAACTGAGCAATGATCTCATGGCCGTTCCCGATCCTAAAAGAAACGCCGGTAACCGATATACCGGCGGCATTCAAATGGGCTTTCACCGGTCACTATTTCAAACCGATCTGGTACATTATCACGATTTGTTACCAAGTCAAGAAAGAAATCTGAATCTACAATTAGTTATCATGCCGACTATCAATCCGGACCATGCCTGAATGCAATCCTGACATGGGCCGAACCGGTCCCGGGCGACCCGCGAAAGGAGCCGGCATACAGGTGACCAGGAACCGCGAACAGCCACCCGCGGCCGGAACATCCCACTGTCTCCCGGACAGGTCCCCGGGCGGGACAGGCCCTACCCGGGAGAGATCACCGTCGGAGCGCCGGCACGAACGGAAGCGATTCCCAAGCTCACGATCCCGGACGGCACCACGCCAACCCGGCCACGGGCAAATCCAAATAAATAACTTGACAAGGGGCCGCTCAAGAATTATTGTATGTCCAGACTTAGCAGCGTGGTCAGCGCGCTGCCGGGATGGTTGCCGAGTGCATAACGAGCCAAGGAGGACAAGGCCATGGGTAAAATAATCGGTATCGATCTGGGAACGACGAATTCCGTTGTGGCGGTAATGGAGGGGAACGAGCCCACGGTGATCACCAATCCCGAGGGTGGGAGAACGACACCCTCGGTGGTGGGGTTCACCAAGGACGACTCCCGGCTGGTGGGCCAGGTTGCCAAACGCCAGGCCATCACCAACCCGGAGAATACGGTGTATTCCATCAAGCGCTTCATGGGGCGGCGGTATGACGAGGTGTCCGGCGAGATCAGCATGGTACCGTACAAGGTGGTGCGCAGTCCCAACAATGACGCGCGGGTGGAGATCAGGGGCAAGCAGTTCAGTCCGCCCGAGATTTCCGCGATGATCCTGCAGAAACTGAAGAGTGCCGCCGAGGAGTTCCTGGGCACCAAGATCACCGAGGCGGTGATCACGGTGCCTGCATATTTCAATGATTCGCAGCGGCAGGCCACCAAGGACGCGGGACGCATCGCGGGGCTCGAGGTGAAGCGGATCATCAACGAACCCACGGCGGCGGCACTGGCGTACGGGTTGGACAAGAAAAAAGACGAGGTCATTGCGGTCTTCGATTTCGGCGGCGGTACGTTCGACATCTCCATCCTGGAGGTGGCGGAGGGTTTGGTGGAGGTGAAGTCCACCAACGGCGACACGCATCTGGGTGGCGATGATCTGGATCAGAAGGTGATCGAATGGATCGTGGCCGAATTCAAGAAGGATCAGGGCATTGATCTGTCGAAGGATCTCATGGCCTTGCAGCGGCTCAAGGAAGCGGCGGAGAAGGCCAAGATGGAGTTGTCCACGGTCGCCGAGACGGAGATCAACCTGCCGTTCGTCACGGCAGACGCGTCGGGGCCGAAGCATCTCACACTGAAGCTGACGCGCGCCGCTTTTGAGGTGCTGGTGGAGGGCGTTCTGGAGCGGTTGCGCAAGCCATGCATGCAGGCCATCCGTGATGCCAAGTTGAATCCCGAGCAGATCAACGAGGTGGTGCTGGTTGGTGGTTCCACGCGCATTCCCAAGGTGCAACAGATCGTCAGGGAAATCTTCCGCCGAGAGCCCCACAAGGGCGTGAATCCGGACGAAGTTGTGGCGGTGGGCGCCGCCATCCAGGCCGGCGTGTTGGCCGGTGAGGTGCAGGATGTCCTGTTGCTGGATGTGACGCCGCTGTCGCTGGGTATCGAGACGCTCGGCGGCGTGATGACGAAGCTCATCGAGCGCAACACCACCATTCCGACGCGCAAGTCCGAGGTCTTCTCCACCGCGGCGGACAACCAGACCAGTGTCGAGATTCACGTGCTTCAGGGTGAGCGGGAGATGGCTCGCTACAATCGCACGCTGGGCCGGTTCCATCTCACCGACATCCCCATGGCGCCGCGCGGGGTGCCGCAAATCGAGGTGACCTTCGACATCGATGCCAACGGGATCGTGAATGTCAGCGCCAAGGACATGGGTACAGGCCGCGAACAGCAGATCACCATCACCAGTTCAAGCGGCCTTTCCGAGCGCGAGATCAAGGACATGGTCAATGATGCCGAAACGAACGCCGAGGATGATCGCAAGCTGCGCGAGCTGATCGACCTGCAGAACCAACTGGACAGCCTGATCTACACCACCGACAAGAACCTCAAGGAGAACCGGGAGAAGCTGCCGGTAGGTGAGCTGAGCGAGCTGGACAGGGCGGTGGATGAAGCCAGGAAGGCCAAGGGCAGCCAGGATGTGGAGCAGTTGCGGGCGGCCATGGAGACACTGACCAAGGCGTCTCACAAGTTGGCCGAGGTGATGTACCGCGAGGCGCAGGCTCAGTACCAGCGCAGCCACGCGCCGGGTGACGGTAACGCGCAGAATCCCGATCCAGGACCCGGAGGCGGCGGCGCGGACGATGACGTGGTGGACGCCGAGTATGAGGATGTAAACTAGCCGCGTGATGGGAGGAACGCGGAGCGGCCGGTGGCCGCTCCGCGATGAATATGGCCAAACAGGATTTCTACAAAACGTTGGGAGTCAAGCGGGATGCCACCGATGCGGAGATCAAGAAGGCGTATCGCCGGCTGGCCCGCAAGTATCATCCCGACGTCAATCCGAATGATGGTGGCGCCGAACAGAAGTTCAAGGATGTCTCAGAGGCTTACGAGGTTTTGAGCGACACCGAGAAGCGCCGCAAGTATGACCAGTTCGGAGCCGCCGCCTTCGGAGCCGGCGCACGACCCGGACCCCAGGGCGCCGGGTTCAATTTCGACGGCTTCGATTTCTCCAATTTCGACAAGGGCAGCTTCTCGTTCGGCGGCAAGGGCATGAACATCGGTGACCTGTTCCGGGACATCTTCAGCGGCAATGCGGCGCAAGAGGACCAGCAGCAGCCGCCGCAGCGGGGCAAGGACCTGACATATCCCATGGAACTGAGTCTGGAAGACGCCATCACCGGCATGTCAGCCACCATCAGCATCCGAAAACGAGTGCCATGCCCCACGTGCCATGGTTCCGGCACCATTCCCGGGCATGGCCTGCGCAACTGCCCGGAGTGCCAGGGTTCCGGCCAGCGCATGATCAATCGCGGCCCCTTGAAATTCTCCCAGACCTGCCCCCGTTGCGGAGGTTCGGGGAAAATTTCCTCACAGCCATGCCCTGCCTGCAGCGCCGCCGGCAGCACGTACACCTCCGAGAAGATCACCGTGAAAATCCCGCCGGGCGTGGACAACGGCTCCAAGGTGAGAATCCCCAGGAAAGGTGAACCGGGGCTGGGCGGCGACCCCGGCGACCTCATCATCATCACCCGCATCCGACCCCACAAACTCTACCAACGCGTAGGCGACAACATCGAATATGAACTCCCCATCTCCGTTTCGGAAGCGATCCTCGGCACCCGCATCGAGATCCCCACTCCCGACGGTCCCACCCGTCTCACCGTCCCACCCGGCACCAACAGCGGCCGTCAGTTCCGGTTGCGCGATCGAGGCGTTCCCCATCTCAAAGGAGAAGGCCGAGGCGACATGCTCGTCAAAATCAGGATCGTTGTCCCCGGCCATCTGGACGAGGCCTCCAAGAACCTGATCCGCGAATTCGCCCGCAAGAATCCCGCCAATCCACGAAACCCATAGGTGGCACATGAGCACGCAGCAGAAAAAAGGCTATTTCACCATCAGCGCCATCTCCCGCCTTCTCGACATCCACCAGCAGACCCTCCGGATCTATGAGAAACGCAACCTTATCCTTCCCACCCGTTCAGCAGGCAACACCCGACTCTACACCAGCGAGGACGTCGACCGCATCAAGCTCATCCAACGCCTCACCCAGGACTTCGGAGTGAATCTCAACGGCGTTGAAATCATTCTGCGGCTGCGTGACCAGTTGGGGAAGATGCAGGAAGAACGGCGCCATATCGAATCGATCATCATGGAGCTGCTTAAGGTCACCTGGTCGATGGACCAGGAACGACGCGCTTCCTCCCTCGTCCCCGCCTCGCTCGCCCAGCTCATCCGCGGCCACGACGAAATGTGCGACTACCTGGACGATTTGATGGGCGGGCCGGACAGACCGGTTCCGGAACCGTGATCCAACGATCATGCGCATCAACCCAGCCGCCGCAGGGCCGAAATGCGGTATGCTTGAAGCGTGAGACGCCGGGTGTTACAGTGCACCAGCATTGTATCGCCGCCGCCGGTCATTGAAGCACCTGGCGACGGCCATCGCTGACCTGTGAGGAATGCCATGGCCAATCAAAAACGAGACTATTACGACGTGTTGGGCGTAGGACGAACCGCCAATGCGGCGGAGATCAAGAAAGCCTACCGCCGAATGGCCCTCAAGTTTCATCCCGATAGGAATCCGGATGATCCGGCGGCCGCAGATCGATTCAAGGAAGCCGCCGAAGCCTATGAGGTGCTGAGCGATGACCAGAAACGCCAGATTTACGACCGCTACGGGCATCAAGGACTGAACGGCGCCGGCTTCAGCGGGTTCTCCGGATTCGATTCAGATATCTTCGGCGACTTCTCGGATATCCTCGGTTCCTTCTTCTCTGGCTCCATTTTTGACAGCTTCTTCGGCGGACGGTCACACTCGAAGGCGAGACAAGGCCGGCACCTGGCCATGGAAATCGCGATCGAGTTCCTGGAAGCAGCGCATGGCATTGAAAAAGAAATCGAGCTGGAGCGCTGGGCGGAATGCAAAACCTGTCACGGGCAAGGCAACAAACCGGGCACGGAGAAGAAACCCTGCACCACCTGCCGCGGCCAGGGACAAGTCAGTCGATCCGCCGGTTTCTTTACGCAGATTATCACCTGCCCCACGTGCCATGGATCCGGCCGAATCGTGGAAACCCCCTGCCCCGATTGCAACGGCTCAGGGCGGACCAAGATCAAACGAACACTGAAAGTGACCATCCCCGCCGGCGTCGAGGAAAACTCCCGGCTGATCCTGGAAGGCGAGGGAGAACCCGGCGGCAACGGTGGCCCTCCCGGCGACCTGTACCTGGTGATTCGCATCAGGCCGCATGATTTCTTCACCCGTCATGGTAACGACGTGGTCTGCCAGATCCCTATCTCCTTCACACAAGCCGCCCTCGGAGACGAAATCACCGTTCCCACCATCGACGGCGAGGCAAACCTCATCATCCCGCGCGGCACCCAAACCAACGAGGTGCTGCGGATCCGCGGCGCCGGTTTCGTGGAGCACCGTGGTTTCCACCGCGGCGACCAGTTGGTCCAGGTCCTGGTCAAAACCCCCGGCAACCTCACCGCCCGGCAAGAGGAACTGCTGCTGGAATTCTCCCGGGAAGAAGGCGAAGACGTCTCACCGCGCAAAAAACGGTTCCTGGACAAGCTCAAGGAGATGGTGGAATAGCCGGCGAGGGGAAAGGCGGCCACGGCGATGCACTCCCCTACCGGATCGAACCAAACCGGCGGGCACGACCCCATGGATTGCACCGGCCGGAAGTTACCGGCACGGGTTCGGACCGCAATCACCCGTTCGCTTCAGTCGTCATCCCGGGTCAATGTGCGCGCATCCTCGTCCCCTGCCGGCTTGGGCGGCACATCCGTACGTTCCTCCACCGCCGCCGGCGCCCAGATTTCAAGCGCCGCTCTGCGCCGCCGGAGCAGCGCCTCGATGCTCAATCCAAGCAGGGCGGCGATGTCCACGATCCCGATGATGATCGGTATCCAGAGCCGTTCAAACTCGTTCATACCAGCTCCTTGTCTCCATTGCTTCCCACTGAATTCCCACCGAACAGAGGGCGGTAGCATCGCTGCATGATGCCGCCCCACCGGTAGTATTCGTTGACCCGCTCGATCCCGGCCTCACCCATGCGCCGGCACAGATTCGGATGATCCAGCAGAACGTTGAGTTTTCTATAAAGATCGTATGGATCACGGGGTCGCACCAGTACGCCCGTCACTCCCGGCACCACCGTGTCCAGCGGTCCCGCCACACGGCAGGCGACGATCGGCTTGCCGCTAGCCATTGCTTCAACCGCCACGATCCCGAACGCTTCCTCCCAGTACGACGGCATGCATACGATATCCGCCTGCGCATACAACTCCGGCAACTGCTCCTGGGTATACCACCCCAGCCTCTTGAGGAATGGAATCCGCCGCCACTCGTTGAAGTCCACCAGGGTCACCTGCAGCTCGAAGTCCTGCCGTTTCTTCCACAACAGCCGGCAGGCACGCAGGAGGATCTCGTATCCCTTGACCGGATCGTTGGCGCGGCCGGTCATGAGGATGACCTTCTTACCGTCGGCGCGCGGCGGGCGCGGGCGCGGCTGGAAGATTTCGTTCACGCCGATGGGACACACGATCACCTTGTCGTTGTACTCGTCATAGATGGATTTCTGCAGGTTGTTGAGCACGACGATGGCCCTGGCGCGACGCAGGCACTGCTCGAACAGTTTCACGAACTCAGGCTTGTGCGCCATGGCGAACCAGAACTCGTGGAACATGAACAAGGCTCCCCGGCGGTAGGGCAGATTGAGAGCCAGCTTGATGAAGGTTTTCTTGAAGCCGATGTGATCCTTGAAACACTGCACGCAGCGCTGCTGGTCCCTGAACAGGTGATTGGGGCAGGTGTAGTCCAGCCGGGTGTCCACGAGGCTGTTGCGGGCGCAGAGAATCTCGTAGGAGAAGGAACGCCACACCTGCGGATACGCCCAGAGTGCCCGGGCGATATGGGGACGCATCATGAAGCCGTCGGTGAGGAACACTTCGTCCGGCCGAAAACGATCCACCGCCGCCCTGAAGCGTCGTGGAGCGGTGCGGTAATTGAAACTCAACCGGTTGAAGGGAATCCGTTCAAATTCGAAACCGGGATCGCCCAGGATCCGCCCGCGCGGAAACATGCTCTCGAAACCCGGCACGAACAGTTTCACTTCGTGGCCCATTCCCTGCAGTCGGTTGCAGGTCTCGTAGACATCCACCATGGAGCCGCCGTTGGGAGGCCAGTTGAAAATGAGATCGACGACGGCGATGCGCGCCATGCTTCACCTCTTGAAATAGTACTTCATATCGAGCCGCGACTGCTCGTACATGAACCTTACGCTCAACCGCGCCAGCTCCCCGTCGCCGGCTTTGCGATCCTGTTTCAGAAATTTCGCCGTCCAGGAGATATTGTCCAGGGACTTCCGCCAGAGCCCCCGCCGGCTGTCAGGCCGCGGGCGATGGAGCAAAAACCAGTTCCAGTAGGTGCGAAACAGGGATTGCACCGTATCACGGCGGTGATGGTGGACGATGGCGGCGGGATTGTAGATGATTCGGTAGCCCCACTCCCGCAGCCGCCGGCTGATGTAATAATCCTCGTTGTTGGTATGATATTCGGCGGCGGTGGGATAGTTGCCCACCCGCAGCACCGCCTCTCTCCGAAACACGTTGTTGTTGCCGAACAACATCAACGGCGACACCAACCGCACGTTGCCCCAATGCTGGATCATGTGTCTGGCCCGCCAGCGATCCACGGCGGTATCCTGGTGGAATTCCAGCAATTTCCCGGCCGCTCCGGCCACCACCGGATTTTCCAATTCCCGCACCAGGATCCCGAGCCACTCCGGATCCGGCACACAATCCACATCAAGTGAAGCGATCAGGGGACAGGTTATTTCCTCGAACGCCCGCCGCCGCCCCATGGACAAACCGCAGTTGCCCGGCTGCGTGATGACGCGTACCCCCAGTTCGGTGGCGATCCGCGCCGACCGGTCGGTACTGCCGTCATCTATCACCACCAGGTCCGCCACCGGATGGGTCTGGGCAAGCACACCGCGCAGGCAATCCCCGAGATACCGCTCCCCGTTGTATACCGGGATGTAGACCGCCACATCCGCACTGCTCATGCCCACGCCTCACGTTCTCGCCAGTAGCGCT
>JAFGDC010000320.1 GCA_016932295.1 candidate division CSSED10-310 bacterium | reverse complement strand
TGTTGCAGGGATTGGCGGTCCACGCCCGGGTTGCCGATGACGGGGAGTTGGCCAGGCAGGTGATCCTGCTGACCGCCCGGCTGTACTGGGAGGCGCAGGATGCAAGATCCGGCATGAACCTGCTGAAGGAGTTCGGTCTGACCCCGGACCTGGTGCATGGCGAATGGGACCTGCCGCTGGTGACGGTGACGAATGACGATCCCGAGTCTTACCGGGCGGCGGGAATTCAATCTTTGTCGCATGGCCGGCCGCAGGATGCGGTGCGGCATCTCCTCCACGCTCGCGCATTGGGAATCGATGACAGCAGGCTGGCAAACAGCCTTGCTGAGGCATACCGGTTAACCGGTGATCTGGCCGCCGCGGTGTCCGAATACCAAGGCATCCTCGATCGGGATGGCCGGGTGCCGGAAATCCTGGTGAATTATGCTGTGGCACTGATGGACATGCAGCGGACTCCGGCGGCGGAGGCGGCTCTGCTCGAGGCGTTGCAGCAGGATCGGCGGTCCGTCAGGGCCTTGTACAACCTCGGCACACTGTACCTTGGAATGGGATACTATGAAAAAGCCGCTGGCTATCTGCGGCAGTGCCTGCGGTTCGATCCCGGACATGGTCCGGGACTCTTCAACCTGGCTGTCGTGTATGACCAGCAGGGGCGCCGTCAGGATGCGCTCGAGCGCTATGAGGAATTCATTGCCAAGCACGGGCGGAGCGGCTACGATCAGTTGATTTCACGAGCACGGCTGCGACTCGGTGAACTGAAAGGTGGACGGATGGATGAGCTGGATAACTAATCCCGGTCGAGATCATCCGTGGCCTCATCGGTTCTCGCCGTCAATGGTGCCGGTTATATATTCGGCGGTGTCCCTGACCTGCTTCGCGCTCTATGTGGTGACCTCCTGCCTGACGGTCTACACGGCCGACAACGGCGAACTGCTGACCACCGCTTACCTGCTGGGAGTGCCCCATCCGACCGGGTACCCCACCTTCAACCTGCTCGGTAAACTCTTTACCTGGTTCCCCTTCGGTGGGTACCCAATCCGCATCGCTTGGCTCGCCGCGATCTGCACGGCTTTCTCCGTGGGAAACCTGTTTCTTATCGCAAGGCGGCTGTTGCGGCACGAGTATATCGCGGTCTGGGCGGCGGTCCTTTTCGGCCTGTGCCGGTTGCCCTGGTCCCAGAGCGTGGTGGGGGAGGTGTATGGACTCCACCTGTTGTTGTGCACGGGATTGCTGCTGGCCATGTTCCGTTTCACGGAGCGGCCCGATCTGCGGCACGCCGGCTTGCTGGGGTTCATCGGTTCGCTTGCCGTCACCAACCATCTCCTGACGTCCCTGTGCATACCGGCCATGGTGGTCTGGGTGCTGACCAGTATCGGTTGGCGCCGTTCGCTGCGGCTGTTCCATCCGGTGGCGGTCACACCTTTCCTCATGGGGTTCGGGGTGTACGTTTATCTGCCCCTGCGGTACGCGCAGACCTTCATTGTGCAATGGGGCGATCTGGGCAAGGCTTACATGCTCATAAAGCATCTCGCCGGCCGGCAGTTCTACGATGTCATGTTCAGTGATATGACCACCGGCTATCTTTCAGAAAATCTGTTCAAATTCAAGCAGTTGACAAAAGAGCAATTCCCCTGGGTGATCCTCTTGCTCATCTTGATCGGGATGACGTCGCTGTTCCTGCGGGATCGGAAATGGTTCACTTTCCTGGGGTTGCTGTTGGGCGTGGACGTGGTGTTCGCGCTGAATTACTACATCGTCGATATTGACGTGTATTATCTCCAGGCGTACATCGCCTTCTGCCTGTTCGCGGGAGAGGGCGCGAGCCGGGTGGTGAGCTGGTTGCAGAGGGGGGGGGCCACAGCCTGTCGCCATCGGATTGCCGTGGTTGCATGCCTGCTGTTGTTCCTGTCCCTGGCGGTCCAGCAGGTGCGCGGCCGCTACTATTGCGACCGGAGCGCGAATTTCCTGGCGCATGACTACGGGGTGAACATTCTCTACACGCTGGAGCATCGTTCGGAACTGTTGACCCAGGGGTGGAGTTCGCCGTTTCTGTACGGGTATTTTCAGGAGGTGTTGCACGCCAGACCGGACGTAAATGTATACATCGACAACCACGGCAAGAAACTGCAGCAGTACATCGCAAGGTACCAAGTACTGGGACCGGTCTATTCCAACATTCACATCGACGTGATGGCCGCGCGAGGTGAGAGTCAGGAGGCGTTCGGGCTTGTGTATAAAATCGGGCAGTTTCCTTTTCACACGTTCACTTCCGATTCGATCTGGGATCACTACCGGGTGCGGAATTTCAGCAACGAACCGGTTTTCTACGACTACCACAACCGGGCACTGCGGGCGATGTACCATTACATGCGAGGAGAGTATCAACTGGTGCGCGGCGACCACGAGCGCGCCCGGGAGGATTTCGCGGCTTCTTCCCGGATAGGGCGTTTCAATGCGTTCATCCACAACAACCTGTCCTGCATCTTTTTCCGCGAGGGCTGGTATCCGGAGGCGGAGCGGGAGTGCTACCTGGCATTGGAGCTGAATCCTGATTTCCCACAGGTAAAGTACAACCTCGCCAACATTTTTTTCATGAAGGGTGACCGGAAGGCGGCGATGCGAATGTGGGACGAGGTCAGCGAGACCGGTTACGAGGCCACTTCGTACAAGGCCATCGCCACCATCTACCTGGAAGCCGGCGAGTATGAGAAAGCGCTGGACATGCTCGACAAGGCGCTTTTTGCCGAACCGGGATCGGCGGAGATTTACAACAACATGGGGATTGCATATTCCTATCTGGGCGATATCAGCCGATCCCGCGCCTCTTTCCGGAAGGCCGTCCAGCTTGATCCCGCTTTCCCGCAGGCACATAACAATCTGGGAACGCTGGAACTGTCGGTGGGTAACCTGGAGGAGGCGGAGCGCAGTTTCCGGCAGGCCATCAAACTGGAGCCCGGGTACCTGGATGCGCGCTTGAATCTGGCGGTCATTCATGGCAAGGCGGGCCGCTGGGAGGAGGCGGAAAAGGAGCTGACCGCCATCCTCGGGGAAGCGCCCGGCAACGCCAAGGCCATGAACAACCTGGGTCTGCTTTATCTGAAAACGGGTCGTATCGAAAAAGCGGTAGGCATCTGGGAGCGCTCGCTTGGCATCGATGCCACGCAATCCCATATCCAGTCTGCGTTGACTGAGTTGAAGGGTGGTGGCGACGGGTCATGACGCATTGCTTCAGAATGCTTGTTTTCTTTCTTGACTTGGTCTGGAGGCATAACTATACTTCTGTTACACGCATCGTAGCGAGATTGTGACAAATGCTTGCTTAGGAGGGTTACGGAGTGAGACACTATTATCATGTGTTAGTCGGGATCATTGCTGTCGCGCTGGTGTGCGCTGCGAGTGGAACACCGGTGTCGGCCAGCGCCTATGGTCCGCAGGTGAAGGAGATCATCTCGGCCGCCATGGATTCGATTCAGCCGAACGATGCCCGTATCAACCTCGTGCTGGATAACGCGGGGATCGGTATCATTCAGATGCATCGAGCCGGTTATCAGTCGAAGGATGTAATCGCCCACTACAAGAACACATTGTCGATCCTGATGAAGGGCAGCTACGTGCACAAGCTGGCCAGTGTGAACAGCGGCAAGGTGGGGATGCCGACCGAGTTAAGTATGGCCGGCGAGGAAGTGCGGCCGGAACGAGCGCGCGCACTGCACGCGCCGTTTCAGTGGGAACCGACCTTCACCACTTCGGACACCAAGCTGTACTCCATTTTTACGGCGTTCGATCTTGGCCCGAAGCTCTACAACTATCCGCCTGAAACACCTTCCAGCCCCAACCCGCCGAACGGCGCTACCGATGTGGGTGTGAACGTGACTCTCGGCTGGGTGTGCACGGATCCCGACGAGGATGTGCTGCGCTACGACGTTTACTTCGGTGATCAGAATCCGCCTTCCCTGCGTGCCGGTGATGTGTATGAAACCAGCTGGACAGTGCCAGAAACGCTGGAATTCAATGCTCAATACTGGTGGCAGATCGTCGCCAAAGACCAGGAATCACAAACCACCGGTCCAGTGTGGACATTCACCACCATCGAAGGGGACACCACCGCTCCAACCTCTGCCATCACCGATCCCCTGGATGGCAGCTACATCACCACCTCCACCTATACGATTCACGGCACCGCCGCCGATGAAACGGGCGGCTCCGGCGTGCAACTGGTTGAGGTCAGTGTCGATGGCGGCGTGACCTGGCGACCGGCGACGGGAACCACCGCGTGGTCATACGAGTGGAACATTCAGGTTGACAAGGAATACACAATCGTGTCCAAGGCCAAGGACAATGCCAACAATGTCGAGGTGCCAGGAGCCGGCGTGGATGTGACGGTTGATCGCGTACCGCCCATGATCTATGCCGCGGGTTACTGGGATACCGAGATCAGCACTGCCTTCGGTGGCCCGTTCACCATGTTGGCGGCCGTGCTGGACGAAGATGTCGACACCGTGGAAATCTACATCGGTGGCGCTCCCACCGGCGCCTTGCTGATGGATGACGGCAGCCAGGGTGACTGGGCCGCCAATGACGGTCTTTACTCCCTCGCCATCGGCGATGTCGGTCCCGGCGTACCGCCCGGCCAGTTCCTGGCCGAGATAGTAGCGACCGATCTGGCCGGCAACCAAAGCATGATGTGGCCCTATCTGGAAATCTACGCTGAGGACTTCACAGCTCCTGGAAAACCCGATGCACACGCAGTGCGGGAACTCAAGAACCACCTGATGGAATACCTCAACTTCATTGGCCGCGGCCCCATGCAGCCCAAGATCATGGTGGGCGGTTTCTGGGATACGGTCGTAACCACCGAGTCCGGCGGTGACCTTACCATGCTCATGCTGGGCGGCGATCCCGATGGCGACTCCGATATTGTCAATATTGAACTCTACTACGGCGGCCTGCCAACCTCCGTCTATCTCTCCGATGACGGCATGCCATTCGACTGGACCGCCAACGATAACCTCTACATGCTGATTTCGCCGGTGGATCCAGGCCTTCCCGCCGACACCTTCCTGATCGAAGGCGTGGCGCGCGACTCCAGTGGAAACCTCAGCCACATGTATCCGTATCTTACAGTCAATCCTTAGTCGGAACTGAAGCAAGCAGGGGGGGGACCTTTCCAGGTCCCCCTTTTTTTGTACCGTATCCTTGGGCTGGTATACCCAACCCTTGGGTTGATGTGGCCAATCCTTGGGTTGACGCCACCGGCGGCATGTCCGTCGCGGCGGGGATATGGATACGGGCAGTGATGGTTGATGGTGCCCCGAAACGCCGTGATCACATTATCCGGCAGCGCCCCTTTGATATCCTCGTGCGGCCCCTCTCATACAGCGCAAATGGCTCTTTTTTAACAACTCTTGACAGTCATGAAGGGGATCTGCTATCTTTGTCTGCTTTTTCGCTGGTAATTCCTTTCTTCTCAAGGATTTTGGGGCGTTATGAAACATGAGTACATCTATCGGACAGCTCTTTCTTCTCCGGAATACAACCTGGCTGCGGAAAAAATTACATCCTGCCGCGATCAGGACGTCTTGATCGTTTCACATGACGATCCCGACGGCATTTGCAGCGCGGTCATGCTGGCGCGGGCACTGCATCGCCTGGGCGTTCGCAGCCATGTCCGGCTGCCTCCCAGGTTCATGCTGTCCGCCGATGAACTGAGGGAATATGCCGAGGCTTGCGGATTGAGCCCGCAGGGGCGTGTATTCTGCCTCGACAAGGGGGTATCCGAGAGCTACGACGAGCTGACCGAAGTGGTGGAGGATGTGGTGATCATAGACCATCATCCCCCCCAGGGCATCCCACGAAAAGTACTGGTGGTGAATCCATCGCTGGAATCCTGGGTGAGAGCATCCACCACTCACGTTCTCTACATGGTGCTGGTCCTGGCGGGTTTGGCGGACGAAGGTGACGTCATCGCCGATTTATTGGGACTGACCGGCGATTTTGCGCTCAAAACCGTACCCGAAGAAGTGGCGTCCCTGGCCCTGGAACTGGTTGATCATGCCAGGTCAGCGCATCCTCACCTGTTTGAGTCAAGGCAGATACGACCCACGATGTTCGACGTCAAGCAGCGCCGCCAGACCTCGCTGCTGCACCAGATAACCGAATTGGTCCATGCCGTGAGTGGCGGGGGGTTCCAGTTTTTCTATGGTGACCGGAATGTCCTGCTGGAGCATGTCGATCCGCCCCGGCATATCTTCAACCAGCTCCTGGGTTATCTCACCGCCGGTCGGACGGCGGCGGAGGATACGCTGGAGGAATTCATCGCGGCGTTGCCCGATCCTCAGTTGACCGAATTGATGTTCAGGTATTACCTCGAGGATTGGGAAAAATACAGTTCATTGCTGCAGGCTTCGGTGGAAATCGTACAACTGGGCAAGGTGCATGTGTACCTGTTCATCGGCGACCGTATCAAGCTGACGCCGATGCTGGGTTCCGTAAAGCTGCATGAAATGGCGGAACGACTCGGTCATCAGCATGCAATTATCATCATCGTGAATGTCAAGATGGACTGCCTGCATGTGTCGATGCGGGGAACCGGCGAAAAGCTCCATTGCGGTCAGATGTGCGGAAACCTGGCCACACGGCTCCGCGAACGGTTGCACATCGATCAGGTCTCAGGCGGCGGCCATCCGGTGGCGGCTGAATTGGTGGTACGGGAGGATGGTGTACCGCCGCTGTCGGTTATAAAGGAAATCATGGACTATCTTGGAGAAGTGGAAACAATTGCGGGCCGCGCTTCGAATGATGCCGCGCGTAAGGTGGCGGCTGACCTGGGGCTGGCGGATCCGGAGGTATGAATGTCATTCAGTGAAAATGATTATGCGGGCCTGTTAAAGGCTATTTCAACGACCGCGCGTGAGGACTCGAGACTGCTGCTCGGCGAAGTGTTTAACGAGGCGATGCGGATGTTGAAGCGAGTCCCCATCTATCCAGGAATTGTCATGTCCCTGGTGCCCCTTTTGGTGGAATCAATCGCCATCCCCGATCTCGTCGAAGGTGACCGGGTGCGGGTGGTCAAAGACGGCGTGGAGTATATGGGAACGGTTGAAATCGGCATCGAGGGAGCGGTCACCCTGCGGGATGCGTTTAAGTGCGAGCGCATCGAAGAAGTGACGCTGCACAGTCCGGAGCGCGTTGAAGTGCTGCGGGCCAAACTGCTGGAACGAGATTGGCCGACGCTTCTGAACGGCGATTCGGATAACGGTGCATGAGATGAACAAATCATATGAATTGACGCACGGGCAGATACTCATGGTGGCGGGACGAACCGAGGTTACCGTCGTGACCGGTGGGGCCAGGATTGTCGGCGCTTCTTATGGACCGGGGTACTCGTTCATCATCCCCACCGGCAAGCGCATTCCGGTCGAAGTCGAAGGTACCTGCACATTGCAGGTGAGTCCGGGTGGGAAGGAAACCGGACCGGTGCCGTCAACAATCCCGGCGGATTGGGAAAACCTGGTGGAAGCAATCGCCACCAAGGGTACCGGCGTGATTATGCTGTACGGCATGATGGACACCGGCAAGTCCTTCCTGGCCACCTACCTTGCCAACCGCCTCCAGCAGCAGGGAGTGAAGACGGCGGTGGTGGATTGCGACCTGGGGCAATCGGACATCGGCCCACCAGGAGCAATGGGTATGACCGTCATCGAGAGACCGGTTATCTTTTTAAGCCAGGCGAAACCCACCGCCATGTACTTCGTGGGCGCGCATTCTCCCGGACTGCATTTCATAGAATTTCTCAACGGCGTGTATGCAATGGTCCGGCAAGCAAGGCGTCAGGCAGATGTGGTGATCGTCAACACCACCGGTTGGATCCAGGGCGATGGCGGACGAATGCTCAAGACCACCAAACTGCGCCTGTTGGATCCCGCCATGGTCGTGCTGCTGCAACGGCGCGATGAACTGGAGTACCTGGTCCCTGATCTCCAGCCCGACAAGACCTACAGGTTGCGTGTTTCCCATGAAGCCAGCGAGACCAGCCAGTTCAAGCGTAAAAACCTGCGGGAAGGCGCCGCGGTGACCTACTTCAAGGATGCCAGAATGATGGAAATCCCCTTTTCGTCGTTCAGCGTGGAAGGCGCTTACTTCAAGACCGGCGAGATGCTGCCGCCCGCCGGGGACCTGGGCTTGCTCTGGGTGGAGCGGATGTATGACATCAACAGCTTGCTGGTGGTATGTGAAGGCGCTCCTGATGACCTGGATCTCACTGCCATCGCGAAACGCTATGGCCGGCCGGTGACAAGGATCATCCGCCGTGGCAGTGAAAGAGGTCTGCTGGTGGGATTGCTGGATGCCAAGCGCTGCTGCCTCGCCCTGGGAATCGTCGATGCATTCTGCTACCAGACCGCGACAGTCAGACTCGTCACTCCACTAAGCAGTCTGGACAACCTCAAGGATATCCAGTTCGGGTCGCTCAGAATGAAACCAAACGGCCGCGAGGCCGGGTACGTCGCTCCCGGCACTTTTTAGATTTCGGCTGGAAACGGTTCTTTTTCCGTTCTGCTGCTTCAATCTGTGGGACCGGCTGTGCGTGGTCCGCGAATGCCGTGAAAAAGCCGGGATTCAAGTACGATGCCTTCCCAAACCATGCCACAACAGTCGACGGCAGGGTCAGGAGTGCAGCCGGCGCCACATTTCGAGGGCAAACCAGGGATTGTACTGGATGCTGTTGAAGATGGCGCACTCCCACGTGCAATGACAGAAGCGGCGGTGAATGAGTTCGGTGATGGCTCTATACTGATCGGTGCGCCTGATTCCTGACCAGGAGCAGTCGGCTACCCGGAAGCTGCCAATCCGGTAATCGCGCAGGGCGGGAAACCGCTCCTTCTCCAGCCACAACGGTTCGCATGGATACACCAGGCCACCCGGTGTCACCACCGCCATTTTTCGACCCGCCAGGCATGGGAACGTCATGCGACGGTATTTCAGCACATCACCCATGACCTTCAACTGCATCCCGGCAACCGTTCGCTGGATCGATCCTGTTCCCGCCGTGGTCTGACTCCCGGCGTACCGGCCCAACTCCGCCAGACGGGCTTCGACCCACTCCTGCTGGGTGGGATCACTGAAGTAGGCCCTCTCAATACCGACATCATGGTAATCCGGCCTGATCCGATCGGTGACAAACCGCTTCAGTTCCTCCAACCCGGGATACGATGTGCGGTTCATTACCGACAACACGGTCACGCCCAGGTTGTTGAATCGCACCCGCAGCGGCTGAAGCGCTTCCGCGGTGGCCAGCAGTTGCCCGAATGCACCCGGCCGGCCGCACATGAGGTCGTGGTGCGATTCCAGCCCGTCGATCGACAGGTTGAGATTGAAACGCACATGGGGGTGTCGGCCCAGCAGTCCGGTCATCGAAGAGAGGAGCCGCGAGGTGAGTGTTCCATTGGTGGGAATGCCGACGAATCGCACCCGCGCGTGGATGATGAAGGCACTGATCACGTCTTCCAGGTCGTCGCGGAGGAATGGTTCCCCGCCTGAGACGAGAAGGTGAAGCATCGGACGCAGCGAGGCGGCGATCCGAATGAGTTCAGGGACGGTGAGCGGCGCTTCCTGGCAGTGGGAGGCTCGCAGGGAGCGGTTGAAGCAATGTGGACAGTTCAAATTGCACTCATAGGTGGCATAGTAGATCAGGTAGTCGGGGTGGTGCCGGCGTAGAATCCCTCGTGCGGTGCGCAACGCCAGTGGCAGCTGCATCCTAGTCCTGCTTTTCCCTGAACGAGCCAAGGTAGTGGCGCATGGTTCCCACCGCGGCCCCGCCAAGGATGAAGAGCGAGGAGACATAATGCAGGACGGCTGCTTT
>JAFGDC010000319.1 GCA_016932295.1 candidate division CSSED10-310 bacterium | reverse complement strand
GCCACCGGCCCCGTGTTCGCCTGTCCTGACGATCCGCGGCGCACCCGGTTCGGGTCGTTCATTCGTCAGATGGGTATCGATGAACTGCCGCAGCTTCTCAACGTGCTCAAGGGTGACATGAGCCTGGTGGGACCCCGGCCGGAACGGCCCTCCTTCGTGGAGGAGTTCCGCCGGGAGATCCCCAACTACATGCAGCGCCACAAGGTGAAATCGGGGATCACCGGATGGGCCCAGATCAACGGTTACCGCGGCGACACCTCAGTCCGCAAACGCATCGAATATGACATGTACTACGTGCAGAACTGGTCGCTGCTGTTCGATCTGAAGATCATGTGCCTGACGGTGTTCCGGTTGCGTAAGAATGCCATGTGAGATCGTCTCATGGATTTGAAATTCGCCGGTACATTGCGGTAGATTCCGAAGAGAATCACGCGGACAATGACCCGCATCAAGGAGGTTGGGATGCGACTGGTTGTGGTGATGGCGGTGCTGATTGCGAGTTTGCTGGCGGGGCTTCCGGTATTCACGGCGGAGGAACCCGGGCCGGCGCCGGCCGCGGCGGTGATGATGGATGTCACCGATCCCGCCGGCGACGATACCGGCGACGGCGATTATACCTATCCCACCAACGCGGCGTTTGCCGGTGGCGGCATGGCGGACATGCTGGCCTTCAAGATGTTTTATGACCAGACCACTATCACCTTCAAGGTGACCTTCAAGAACCTGGTGGATCCCTGGAACTACGGCAACCGCCTGACGTATCTCGCCATCGCGGTGGACACCGCCGAAGGCGGCGGCGGCGAACTGGGCAACATGGCCAACGCCAGGCTGCACCGCTCCGCGGAATTCGTGGTGTACGCCGGCGGCAACGAGGCGGAGGTGTGGGATCTGCGCACCGGCAACGGAAAAAAAGTGAAGAATGCCGGGGCGATTTGCTTCGGTGACTCCGCCACGGAAGAGATGACCATCATGGTTCCCGTCGCTGTCCTGGGTACACCCGCGTCAGGATGGCACCTGGCCGTTGCCGCCGGTATCCAGGAAGATTTCGGCGCCGGCGGCCTGGGCGTGTTTCGTGACGTGGATGCGGACGCCAAAGAATGGCGCGGCGGCGGCGGCAATGACCTGGGCATCAATCCCAATATCTATGATCTCCTCGTGGCGGAGGATGTGGACCAGGCGGCCGTGCTGGGTGAGTACAGCCTGGATGCCGGCACGTGTGCATCCATTCCCTACGTGAAGGTGCCGTAACCCCGTGGCGTTCGCCGACCTGAAGACGCGCTTCCGGAACGACATCGTCTCCTATGGCTTTCTCTCGCCCTTTCTCCTCGTTTTCGCCTTGTTTCTGCTTTTCCCCGTGGTCTATTCCCTGTGGCTGAGCCTCCATCGCGTCGTGGACCTGTACGACGTCTTCGGCGGCATGAAACTGGTGTGGTTCGACAATTACATCAGGCTGTTCAAGGACGGCGCCTTCTGGTGGTCGCTGCTCATGACCCTGTACTACGCCGCCCTCGTCATTCCCGGTAATATCGTGCTCTCACTCGCCCTCGCCGTCGTCCTCAACAACCGCCTGCCCTTTCGCAACCTGTTCCGCGGCGGCTTCTTCCTGCCCTATGTGCTGGACATGCTGGTGGTGGGCATCATCTGGGTGTTCATCTACAGTCCCCATTACGGCGTGTTGACAAAAGCCCTCGACATCATCGGCGTCACCTGGTTTTCGGAGACCGGATTCCTGGGCAATCCCTGGACCGCCATGCCGGCGGTCGCGCTCGCCCTCATCCTGAAAAGCGCCGGCTTCGGCATGATCCTCTTCCTGGCGGCGCTGCAGAACATCCCCCCGTCGTTGTACGAATCAGCCAGCATCGACGGCGCTTCCACCTGGAAACAGTTCCGGCACATCACCCTGCCACTGCTCAAACCCATCATCCTGTTCATCGTCATCACCGGCACCATCGGCGCGCTCAACGCCTTCACCGAGATTTACGCCATGACCTCCGGCGGACCCACTGTGGTCATCGGTTCGGCATCCCATGGCATGACCACGGTCTCCGGCTACTACCTCTTCAGGAAATTCGAGTCCATGCAGCTTGGCTACGCGGCCGCCATTTCCTACGTGCTGTTCTTCATCACCCTCGTGATTTCCATCATCAACGCCCGTATCTTCAAATCGGAGGATGTGTGATGGTGCGGCAACGGCGACCCGTCACCAGGATACTGCTCTACCTTGTGTTGATCGTGGCGGTCCTCTTCGTGCTCTTTCCCTTCTTCTGGATGATCCTTACCGCGATCCGGCCACGCGGCACCGAATTCAACACCCTGCTGCCCGAACGTCTCACCCTGGAAAATTTCGTGCAGGTCTGGACCAGGTACAATTTCGCCAGGTATTTCGCCAACAGCCTGGTCGTGGCCACCAGCGTCGCCTTCTTCAGCACCCTGTTCGCCGGCATGGCGGGGTATGTTTTCGCCAAGAAGCGGTTCTTCCTGAAGGAGAAATTGTTTTGGTTCATACTTTCCACCATGATGATCCCGGGCATGATGTACATGGTGCCGCAGTTCGCCATCGTCAATCAATTGGGCTGGATGAACACCTTCAAGGCCATGATCATCCCCCACCTGGCTAACATCTTCGGCGTGTTCCTCATGCGCCAGTATGTCCAGACCATCCCCACCGCCCTCATCGAGGCCGCCCATATCGACGGCGCTTCTGAACTGCAGGTCTTCACCAGGATCATCGCGCCTCTCTCCAAGGCGGTTCTCATCACCCTGTTCCTGCTGTCCTTCCTCTTCCACTGGTCAAACTTCCTTTGGCAACTCATCGTCACCACCGATGCGGGCATGTACACCGTCCCCGTCGGCCTGGCCATGTTCCGCGGCCAGCATTCCACCGACTGGACGCTGACCATGGCCGCCTCCTGCTTCTCCATCATTCCCATCACCATCCTGTTCATTGTCGCCCAACGCTTCTTCATCGAAGGCCTGACCAGCGGTGCGGTGAAGGAGTAAGCTGTCTTCGATCCGATCACGGACCTGGGGGTGAACGCGTTCGATCTACCGCTTATGACCTGAACGCGCAACGACCAGATGTCTCTTCAGTTGCTGTCCCGCAACGATTGACTTGAGGCGTCATGCGCCGGTGCCGGATTCGGATGCTGCCTGCCTCAGCCGCCCAGCGCCTGCACGGCGTTTCTGAAGATGGCCAGCCCGTGGCCCTCGGCCGGCAGCTCACCGCGCCGTTGTTCGCCGATCCAGTCGGGCGCCTGGTGCGGCAGGATATACGCCTCGGGATGAGGCATGAGGCCGAGCACCCGGCCGCCGGGGTCGCAGATTCCCGCCACGGCGCCCATGGAGCCGTTCGGATTGTCCGGGAAGACGGCGGCTCGTGAGCCGTCCCGGTCGATGTAACGCAGCGCCACCTGGCCGTTGGCTTCCAGTTTCGACAACAATTCAGGAGTGGTGAAGAACCTGCCTTCTCCGTGGCGCACCGGCAGTCGCAGCCTGTCGATACCGGAGGTCCACAGGCAGCGCGTTTCCGGTTCCACCGCCAGGTCGACCCAGCCGTTGTAGAAGTGCCCGCAATCGTTGTGAACCAGCGAGACCTGCTGGCGGCCGCCCTCCTGGCCGGGCAGGAGTC
>JAFGDC010000318.1 GCA_016932295.1 candidate division CSSED10-310 bacterium | reverse complement strand
GCCTGGCGCGCCGCCGCCGCGCCGCCGCGGCATTGCTGATCCTCGTGCTCTGCAATGCCGCGTATGCGCTACTCTACGAGATAAATGAAGACAAGGATGCTTATTATATCACCACCTTCATGGCCGCCGCCCTGGCGGCTGGCACGGGCCTTGCGGTGATAATGGATGGCCTGGTGAGGAAAGGCTGGAAACGAGCCGGCGATTTCGCGCCCCTGAGCCTGTTGCTTCCGGTCGCGCTTCTGGTCATACACTGGCCTGATTGTGATCGATCCCGAGACCATCGTGCCGGCCTGGTACTGGCACAGCTCGATCGGGAATTGCCGGACCGGGCGCTGGTGCTGACCATGGAGTGGCAGGTCTATTCACCATGGCTGTACCAACGGCATGTGGAAAACTTCCGTCCGGATCTGACCATCATCGATGTGAATCTCATGCGCCGTACCTGGTATTTGGAGTATCTCCAGCGCGTCTACCCGGCGGTGATGACGGAAGTGAAGGACGAAGCGGCCGCGTTTCTCGAACTGCTGTGGGCATTCGAGTATGACCAACCCTACGATGCCGGAATGATTCAGAAACGTTACCTCGAGCTTCTGCAAGCGCTCATCGCCGCCGGCCTGCGCCGTGGGGGCGGCTTCGTTATGCTGCCCATGGAGCAGGGTGTGGGTACCGGATTGCAATGGGTGCCATGGGGACTGACCTATCGCATGTTGACCGTTGATCAACCATTGCCCGCGCCGTCTCTGTTGAAGCCGCCACCGATCCACTCCTGGCTCTATGGGAAGAGCGACCTTGGCGGTAAGAAACTGCGATGGCTCTATGGTTTCATGTCGGCGCAGCAGGCCCGCTGGTTTCACGAGCACGACCGGCCTGAAGCCGCCGCACGGCTCGCCTCCCAGGGTCTTTCCCTGGTCAAGCAGGGGGAACCTTACCCGGGGAAGTGACTGGCGGCCTGGTCCATCCTCTTTGGGAACGTGCGAATCGGGGATTGCTCGATGTACAAGATGGTGCACGCAGGGGGGGCCTTCCATGTCGCGCGTCTTTGAGCGCAGCCGCCTGGTGCCTCGTTTGGTTCCCATGACCATTCCTGACTGGCCTTGAAACCGCGTTTCACCTAATGCCGCCAGAGTCCGCGGAGATCATCAAGAGACGGAAATCGAGTAACCATCGATGACACCCTGTTGCGTGTGAGTCGAGACTGTCGGTGGGGGAACAAATCGCCGCGCTACAACGCTTCCTTCTTCAGTTCATCGATGATCCAGCGCAACTCTTCCACCAGATCTGAGCGAGGATCGAAACCGCGGCGCTGATGGCGGATGTTTCCGTTACCGTCCAGGATAAAGAGCGCCGGAATGCCTTCAAATCCGAATTTTCTGGCATCCTCACCGGCGTACGCAACCGGGAACGTATACGCACGGTCCGTGATGAACTTTTCGACGGCGGATTTCGTCTGGGATGCATCGGTGGAAACGGCGAGGAAGGCCACCTTCGGATCGTCCTTGTAGTTGTCGTAGGCATGCTGGAAGTGAGGCAGTTCGCTGTGGCAGGGACGGCACCAGGTGGCCCAGAAATTGAGCACCACCACCTTGCCACGATGACTTCCGGAACTCACGGTGCCACCTTTGAGCGCGGTGAACGAGTAGCTCGGGCCCGGCGTTTTTTCCAACTCCGCAAGGAGGGCTTTTTTGGTCGCCGCATCGGCGGCTTCACGCGCCATTGCCAGGCGTTGATCATACCCTTCCGCTGAACCCTTCAGCGCCACGTAGATTTCCCTGTGCAGGCCGCGGGCCTCCTTGACTTCGTCGAAAGGTATGAACGCGAAGGCATCGAGCAGGCTAAGGGCCGCTTCACCGTCACCCATTTCGCGGAGGAGCCTGGCTAATTCAACAGCCTGTTCGGGGGAGGCCGGCGGAGTTTTGATGACTTCGCTGAGCAGCGCGGTGGCTTCATCCCGCTTGCCGTCCGCCAATAATATTTTGGCAAGGGTGCTGTTGAAGGAAGTTCCGAGGTTGGCTTTGATAGCGAGGAACTGATCCTTGGAGATATTCATACCCTTCACGTCTTCCATGGACATCTTGTCGAGCATTCGCAGCGCGGCCCGGCAGGATTGCTCCGCGTCCGCCAGTTTTTTCTGTCCCAGATACGCCTCGGCGAGTTTGTAGTGGGCCTGCATGAAGTCGGGATCATCCTTGATCAGTTCCTTCAGCAACTCTATCTGCCTCACAGCGTTACCCAATTCACCGTATGCTTCGGCGAGGAGCAGCTTGGTGTTGTTCTTGAGCATCGAGTCCGGATGATCGGCGAGGAACTTCTCATAGCCGTCTTTGCGTTGTACCGGATCCGCCAGGGCGGAGATATTTCTAAATTCACGCACCTCGTTCATGGCGTATGCCTGGGCCTGCACAGGCTCGGTGAACGGAATGAGCAGACCCGGCAAAAGGAGCAGAAGGAGAAGAGGGGGCGCAACGGCGGCGAAGAGAGGAAAGGGTGAGACCCGACGGGGTGGAGCGCCGTGGTGATTCGAGGTGATAGGAGACTGCGTGCTTGGCATGATGTCACTCCTTGGTGGTATTCACGGATGGCGATGCTCGCCGCTGTCGCCGGTGCCACCCGGCGGATTGCCAGATAGTACCCGCCGGGCTGGCTGTTGACAAGTAAGTGGGAAATTCCCTGGCTCCGCCGGGGTCATGTCTCCGCCGGGGTCGTACCCGGAATCTTGTAATCTTCGCTGCGAAGCGTTGATAAACATAGTTTTACGGCGACTGAATTGTCTTCAATCAAATCACTCGCTGATTATGACGGGAAGATACCGCCGAGGATGGAGCTGAAACCCTTGAAATGCGTCCATCAGACCCGCATGACACCACTCCCAATCGTCGGCGGTGGAATCGGGAAATGGTCTCCACGATGAGGCTCACCGGTGGCGGTCCATTCTTGCATGACATCCATGAAGCATGACATCCATGAAGGTGTATACCGCAGTGCATTATGAAGCGCACTGCGCTGTTTTTTTTACTATGGAGGAAAGCATCATTATACTGAAAGAGGTGAGAGAGGTGCATGATGAACAGAGACCTTGAGCGACGTCAGGCACCCCGCCGCAGGGTGGCGCTGCCGGTGGACATCTGGTTCATGTCCGGAGACCGTGAGGAAACCGGGGGCGCCGGAGTGACGGTGGATTTGAGCCGGGTGGGGGCGCGGATTCAATGCGCGCGGTATTTTACCGTCAATACCAGGCTGCGGTTGCATATACACGGATCGAAAAAAACGGTGAAGGCGCAGGCCAGGGTGGTGCGTGTGGTCTCCCTGCGCAGCGGCGCTTTCCAGCTCGGCGTAGCGTTCGAGAAGACCGACTCGTAGCGGCGGTGCGTGGCCAGGAAAACGACCGGTCGTTTCCGTTTCGTAACCTGTGGATATGCCGCCTCGCTCATATGGCCGCCGGTGATTGTCGTAATCAGCGATATTGTCCTGCATCGATATCGACTGAGAAACAAATCCAATGAATCCGTGTGGGTTCGTTGATAGCAAAGATGAGAGAGATTTTATGAATCCGATGTTGAAAGCAGAACTGTTAGTCGTTGATACGTGGCGCCTGTTCTTCTATTGTTCGCCCGTCCGCGGGCGGAAAGACGAATGCTTGATGCGCGGTTCATCAGTGGTGAGTAGCGCCATCCGTCAGGATCGGCCTGTTATTTGGACCGACAACCATTACCTCATGCGTCTCCGAGCGCCGTGAATCAGTGCGAGGATGATGACTTGTTTTGGGAGAACGCGGTATACTAAGCGATAGGGTCGAACAAGCAGTTCTCGGATTGTGTGATCTCGAAACTCCGGCACGATTTGACCTCGCTCAGCCATTTCAACCAGAGATTCAGCAGCGGCTTTAACGTTTTGCAAAAAAGCGGCTGCATAGAATTCCGAATCTCGGGAAATGTATTGTGCCGCAGTTTCGATGTCCTCGAGGACTGGATCAGTCCAGATTACTTCTCGAGCCATCGAGCCATCCGACGAATCATCTCCTCGTGAGTATGAGTCCGACCCTGCTCGGCAGCCTCCATTCCATTCAGCACTTTTTGCCTCACGTAGAGGTGATACTGAATGTCCTCGAGAGATAAATCGTCCGGTAGATTCTCAAGTAGCTCGCGCACCTCGTCCTTAATTGTCCTCATTTCTGATACCTCCGCCTTTTTAGTTTACCACTCCCCACCCCCTCTGTTAACAGAAGAGTTATCAGCTCAGTCGCGTGGGACAAACCACGACTCAGATCCCAGGCGCCATCGCAACGGACGGGGAATACAATTTGCCATATTCTGAAACGTCAAGAGTCATTAACGTATCTTGTTTCACAAGGTTTTACTTCCAAAAAAAATCGATAACCCCGCGCAACGAGTTGTCTCTCGGCTTCGATCTCGCGTTCTCCCAATTCCGAATACATGAAATACTGACACCTACCTCATTCGCGAGCGCTGTTTATCCATTTCCCACTCAATTCGACGCTTTCACATCCGTGTTACTATGTTTTTCAGTTGGTTATCAGAAGGCAACGCAACAGGTTTTGTTGCCCGTACAGTAAGTGGCAAAAAGGCAACGCAGCCATAAGGTTGCGTTGCCCTGTGTGCCCTGCTCTACTCAGAGCACCGCCGGATCCATCTTTGAACGACAGAATCCGGCGGTGCTCTGTTTCTTCAGGTTGTTGCGGTGAGCTTACTTACCGTCGGCGCCTCACGGCCGCCAGGGCAATGGAGGTGACGACAAGGAGCAGCAGGCCGCCCACTGGATTCATGGCCGGCACCGGCGCCGGTGTGGGAGAGACGGTGATGGTCGGCGTCAGGGTTGGTTCCGGGGTATTGGTCGCCGTCGGGGTAGCGGTTGGGGTGAGGGTCGGGGTTTCCGTCGGAGTCAAGGATGGCGTGAG
>JAFGDC010000317.1 GCA_016932295.1 candidate division CSSED10-310 bacterium | reverse complement strand
GTCAACGCTTCGCAGCGAAGATTACAAGATTCGGGGTACGACCCCGGAGTAACCACGACCCCGGAGTAACCAGGCGGTGGATTTGGGGGGGTCGAGGTTCGTTGCTTTTCATGCGATTCACGCTATAGTTGTGATCGGTATGTCATTAACCGCAACCAGGTGATGAACATACGCAGGGACGCCTTGCCCGCACGGGAGGGGGACCGTGTCCAAACTGATGATTCATTACAAGGGACACTACGTAGCGTGCTATGAGATCAGCACCGTGGAGACAGTCATCGGACGGCACAGGTCATGTTCCATCCAGCTTTTGAGCAAAGATATCCATGAACGGCACTGCGCCGTCACCAAGGTGGGTACCGGATTCGTCCTCACCGACCTGTCCGGCCGTGGCGCTACCGTCGTGGACGGCCGCCGCGCGGTCAGTGAGAACCTCTTGAATGGATCCACCATCACCCTGGGCGACTTCACTCTGACCTGTGAGCTGGACCTGCTGGAATCGCTGGTTGATGTGATGCTGGAACGTCTGGCGGAGGAGGGCGCCGCCCGTTCCGCCAGGGAGATGGAGGGGGAACGGCGCGACGGTGAAACAGGGGGATGCCGGGTGACCTGGCCGGACCGGCACCGGGTGGAAGTGACGCCGCTCGGAGGCGAGGCAATTCCTCCATCGAAAGAAGAACCGGCACTACCCGCATACACGGTGTGGGTGGTGGGCGTTGTCCTGGTGGTGACCGTCATCGTGGCATGGGTCTTGACCAGGTGATCATTTCCCACTACTTTTTCCTCACGCGCCGGCCGTGAACACGGCCATAACCAGGAACGAGTGCGAAAGTGCCTGAATCAAACGAAACAAAACCGGCCCAGACCCTCCATCCGGAGGATCGGCACGCCATTGTCCGCCAAGTCATTCAGAATCTGGTAATCGGCTCGCCGCTGGTGTTCGCCAAGCGACTCGCCGATCCGGCGGCCATCGCCGCCGTGCTGCTGGCCTTCCTGATGGTCACCTGGCTGTCCATCCTCATCGTCCTGTCCTCGTCCTTCATCAGGCAGCGCTTCGCCGGCCGACCCCATGGACTGGACCGGCTGGCCCGGCGGCCTGCCGCGCTGCTGGTCGCCGCCATGGTCGCGAGCCTCGCCACCGCCGCCTTCTGGAATGGTCCTTTCGGACTCCTCTGCCTGCTCTACGTGCTCCTGGGCATGCTCCATGACCTGGTGCTCGTGCGGCTGGTCTTGCTGGACGTCATCTTCCTGGCTGTCGAGTTCACCCTGCGCGCCGTTCTGGGCGCAGCCATCATCCAGGTTCATATCTCGCCCTGGCTGATGCTCTGCACTTTCATGGCGGCCTTGATCGTCTCCCTTGGCAAGCGGCGCAACGAGATAACCACCGCCGACGGCGATTTTCCACGGGAGGTTCTGGAAGAATACAGCCCCAAACTCATCGACCAAATGCTGGCCGTGGTCACATCCTCCGCCTACATCGGGTACGCGCTCTATACCATCTCGGAACATGCAGTGAAGGATTTCGGCACGACCTACCTGATCTTCACCCAGCCCATGGTGCTGTACGGTATTCTGCGATACCTCTACCTCACGCATCAGGGCAACCTGAAACGGGGCAGCGAAGTGACCATCCTCAGCGATCCCCCTATGGTCCTGAACCTTGTCCTCTGGCTGCTGACGGTGATTACCGTCATCTACATCTTGTGAGGGGAATCCCATGAACAACTATCTCCATGCCTTGCTGAAAACCATGCGGCCCAAGCAATGGACCAAGAACTCCGTACTCTTCGCCGGACTCGTCTTCTCGCTCCACCTTTTCGATCCCCTGGCGCTGCTCAAGGTCACGGCCGCCTTCATCCTCTTCTGCATGGTGTCAGGCACCGTCTACATAATCAACGATGTCATCGATTACGAGAAGGACAGGAACCATCCCGAGAAGCGGCACCGGCCCATCGCCGCCGGCCTGATCCCACGCCCCGCGGCCGCCGCAGCGGCTGCCGCCATCATCACAGGCGCATTGCTGCTCGCCTTCCTCCTGCAACCCCGGTTCGGCATCATCTGCCTGGTCTACTTCACCATGAACCTGGGCTACTCCCTCTACCTCAAGAATCTGGTCATCATTGATGTGCTCATCATCGCCATCGGCTTCGTGCTGCGGGCGGTGGCCGGCGCCATGGTGATCGATGTGGTGATTTCCGAATGGCTGCTGATTTGCACGCTGCTGCTGGCCTTGTTCCTGGCACTCTGCAAGCGGCGCCACGAATTGATCCAGATGGAATACGCAGCCCGCGCTGAACGCAGGGAATGCGCGGAAACCGGACCGAAGGTCAAGACCAGGCAGGTACTGGCCGAGTATTCTGCCGAACTGCTCGACCAGATGATCGCCGTGGTCACCGCCTCGGCGCTCATGGCCTATTCCCTCTACACCATTTCCGGCAGCGTTCAGACCAAGTTCCATACCACCAACCTGCAGTTCACCATCCCCTTCGTGCTGTTCGGCATATTCAGGTACCTGTACCTGGTCCACAAGAAGCAACTGGGCGGCAGCCCGGAACTGATCCTGCTCAAGGATCCGCCCATCATCATCGATGTGTTGCTGTGGCTCGGCGTGGTTTTCCTGGTGCTTTACCTGGGTTGATTCCATCTGACTCCGGGTGCACCCCGGACGCACCCCTGGTCCCCCGGGCGACCACCGATCAGCCCCCCCAGCCGATGCAACCATACGACGGCGTTGGTTTGACAGATTCCGTATGGAGCATCTACGATCCGGGATGGAGGACCCATGGACGCACGTATGGAACGACTGGAGCAATGGCGGCACGGCGGTGTCGCCGGTCCGGTGCGAATTGAGGCGGAGCTGACCGATCGGTGCAACCTGCCCTGCGTGTTCTGCTGGCGTTACAACCAGGAATTCGCAAGAGCGCTTAAGGCACGGCGGGATCGGGGCGAAGATGAACTGCCGGCTGATGATTGGTTGCGGTTGGTGGTCGAATCAGCAGCGCTTGGAGCGCTGGAATGGCATATCTGCGGCGGCGGCGAGCCCCTGGTGCGAGGCGGCCTGGCCAGGAAACTCTTCACCGCGGTCAAAGACGCCGGCATGGAAGGCCTTTTGACCACCAACGGCACCCTGATCGACGACGAGACCGCCGGAATCCTCGTGGACAGTGGCTGGGACATGGTGGAGATAAGCATCGAGAGTCCCGGGCCTAAGCCTAACGACGAACTGCGGGGAGCCGGTTCCCATGCGGCGGCAATGAACGCCATGGCGCGACTCAACGCCTGGAAGCGTCGTCTTGGTTCCCGTACACCGCGGCTCCAACTGGCAGCGGTGCTATGCAATCGGAACCACCTGCTGCTGCCGGACCTACTACGATTCACCCATGCCGTCGGCGCTGAGAAGCTCTCGGTGAATCCCATTGTTACCCCGCCCGGAGCGCCGGATGCCGCCCGACGCCTGCGCCTTTCCACGCTCCAGCTCACGGAGCTGACGACCGCCATACAGGAAGCCATAGCCATTGCCGGGGAACTCGGCCTGGACACGAACGTCGCAGATTTCCTTAGCACCCAATACGTTTCCAAAACCGACCACTTTGACCAGTTGTTCACCACGGGTGACCGGGAACCATCGGTGGATCCTTTCCGGCATGCGCACTGCTTCGTCCCCTGGAACACCATTGCCATCCGCCCGGATGGCCGCGCCGGACCCTGCGTCGCCTACCGTTACGGCGAAGGTGAGGATGTCCGACGGAGAAACCTGGCGGATATCTGGACAGGAGAGTACTTTCAGTCCGTGCGACGCCAGATCCTTGCCCGCCGCCCGCCGGAGTATTGCAGCAGATGCTGCGCCCCGTTCATCATCGACGGTGAAACCACCAGGCGGGCATTGGCCGGCGGCGGAGAATCATGAGGTATTTTCCGCCGGAAATATTCGAGCCTGACCTGGCGGCGCGATTGTTGCAATGGCGGCAGGAAGGGTACGCGCCACCCTTTCGGCTGCATGCGCAGATAACCCGGCGCTGCAACCTGAACTGCCGGATGTGCTGGCAACCCGGGGAGCGTCTCGACCATGCCGGAGAGATGCCGGAGGCAGCTATCCTGCCGGTGATCGAGGCCGCGGCGGAAGCGGGGATACGAGACTGGAACATCATCGGCGGCGAACCGCTGATGAGGCGCGGACTGGTGCTGGAGATGGTCCGCGGGATCACGGCGGCGGGCATGAACGGCGACTTGTCCACCAACGGCACCATGTTTGACGAGGAGATCATGGAAACCCTCGCGGCCACCCGTTGGCGGCATGTAAGAATCAGCATCGACAGCCCGGATGAACGCGACCACGACTACCTGCGGGGCAGGAAAGGAACGCTGGCGAAGGCGCTCGAGGCCCTGCGCGGCCTGGCCCAGATCCGAAAGCGGAAGACGCCGGGACTGGAAATCATGATGGTCATGTCGCGCCGCAACTACCATCGACTGCCCGATATGGTGCGGCTCTGCCTGGATCTGGATGTGGACCGCTTGACCGTCCAGCCCATGAGCGTCCTCGTCGAGCAGGAACGCGCCGCGCTGCCGCGCGTCACGGATCTGGAAGCGATCGAAGCGGCCCTGGACCAGGCGATTCTGATCGCTGACGAGAAACTGCTGCAACATAACCTGCGGGAACTGTACGAACACCGGCTGATCACCGCCACCACGGAGATGGATGCACTTCTGTCCACGGAATCCGGCCCCGGTGATGACTTCCTGGACCTTCCCTGCTTCGATCCGTGGTTCCTCATGGCCCTCCGGCCGGACGGATCGATGGGGCCTTGTGATCGGTTCGATGAAACCGCCGCGCCGGACCATCAGGTTGAATACTGGAGCGGCGGCCGCCTGCTGGATATCTGGTCGGGTCCATTCTTCTCGGCTGTCCGCGACACACTCCGCGGCCGCGTCCTGCCGGCGGCATGCCGGGATTGTTGCGTCTGCAAGGTCAGTCATATTCGGTTCCTGCGCACCCAGGCGCTGCTGGCCGCCGGTGAGTATGATGCCGCCGAAGCCTGGGTGAACGTTCAACTGGCGAAGAACCCCAGAAAGGACATCTGGTGGATGTTCCAGGGGCATGCACGGTACGGACGGCGGCGCTTCGCGGAGGCGCTGCAGTCGTATGAAGCCGCGCAGCGGATCAATCCCGCCATCGCCTGGTATCCCATGGGTGAATGTCTCAAGCACCTGGGCCGGCCGGTGGAGGCGACGCAAGCGCTCAGGCACAGCTTGCGGCGCAGTCCGGAGCGCTGGCGCGCCTGGTTCAGCCTGGCGGAGATCCAGCTTGCCGCCGGCGATCCCGGCGCCGCTCAATCATTGCGGTGGGTGCTGGAACTGAAGTGTCCGCCGGAAATCGAGGCGGTGGTGCATTCCATGCTGCGATAAACCATCGCCAGTTCATCTCCCCCGCCACCACGCAGCGGCCGACAGCAGCGCCTACCGGCAGACCCCTGACATGATTCTCCACCCCATGGTGAAACCAATCGGACTGTCAATCCGTATCTATAACGACACGGTTCGAACCGCATAGTACTGGCAGTATAAACAACGGGCACCCGGTGGACGGTCGGGTTCGCCAAGGAGGAACACATGAATATTGCGTACCTGGAGCCCCTGGCCAAGTCCTTCGACAGGATGAAGAAGGCACTCTTCAAACCGTTCGATGCGGGCAAATGGTTCGTGGTGGGCTTCACCGCCTGGCTCGCCGGCCTGTTGAGCAGCGGGTTCAACTTCAGCGGCGGGAACGGCGGCAGCATCGGCGACTTGGGCGACCTGGGCAATGGGTTCCACCAGGCAGTCGACTGGCTGGGCAACCACCCCGGCTGGGTGCTGCTCATCATCGCTCTCGTTTTGCTCGGCATGGCGGTGGTGGTGGTGCTGACCTGGCTCAGTTCCCGGGGCAGATTCCTGTTCCTCGACAATGTCGTGCACGACCGCGCTCTCGTCAAGGAACCATGGCAGAAATTCAAAGCGCAGGGCAACTCGCTGTTCGCCTTCCGCATCTGCTTCGGCCTGGCGGTGTTCCTCTTCATCGTGGCCTACCTGGTCGCGGCGTTCCTCATCGGCGCATCCGTATATGCATCCGCCCATGACAGCGCACCCTTCGTCCTGACCGTGCTGGCACTTGTCATGTGCCTGCTCCCCTTCATCCTCATCACGGTCTACATCACCTTCTTCCTGGACAAATTCGTCGTACCCCTCATGTACCAAAACGAAATCAAAGTCATGGCAGCATGGCGCGAATTCTTCGGGATTCTGCGGCTGCACCCCCTCCACTTTCTCCTCTTCGGACTCTTCTTCTTCTGCCTGCGGATCCTCATCTTCTCGGCCGTAATCATCACCGGCTGCCTCACCTGCTGCCTGCTGTTCCTATTCCTGCTCATCCCCTATATCGGAGCGGTGGTCGCGCTGCCCGTTTCCTACACGCTTCGCGCCCTGAGCCTGGAATACCTGGATCAGTTCGGCCCCGAATACCGCATCTTCCCCGCCGCGGTGGAGGAAATCGACTGAGTGACTGATTCACCATCGTGACAATGGATCACCGTGGATAACCGTACATACGCAAACAAGCAGGGGAAACGACTCTCGTCAATCCTCGCACCACACCCATAGGGGAAATGCCTGCCTGATCGGTGAATCGCACCCGGAGGCCGGCAGACGACCACACGAACCTTCATTCTTCAGATCTCTCACCGGAACCTGCACCTGGGCATGAAAACCTCCGACATCTGCTCATGCCGGGGGCG